>AEMJ01000541.1 GCA_000166735.2 Leuconostoc inhae KCTC 3774
ACATCCACGAACCCAATGGTTTACAATCGATGAAGCAACTAAATTAGTTGATAATGGATTAGGAATTATTCCTTGGGCTTCAAATGATAATAATGTTGCGCCGGATATTATTTTTGCAGCTGGTGGTACTGAAGCAACGATGGAAAGCTTAGCAGCTATTTCGTTATTGCATGATAATTTTCCTGATTTAAAATTCCGTTTCATAAATGTTATAGATTTACTGAAACTGCGTAAAAAGGGGAATGATCAAGATAGTCGTGGTTTGAGTGACGACGAATTTGATCGTTACTTTACGATTGATAAGCCAGTTATTTTCGCTTTTCATGGTTTTGAAAGTCTCGCTCGCGATTTGTTTTATGATCGCCATAATCATCACGTTATTTTTCATGGTTATCGTGAAAATGGTGACATTACAACACCTTTTGATATGCGTGTACTTAATGAACTTGATCGGTTTCACTTAGCTAAGGATGCCATTAATGCAACTCGTTATGCTGATGCAGCTGGTCAATTCAATCAGAAAATGGATACGATACTCGCGCAGCATACTGCTTATATTTGTGATAAAGGGACCGATTTACCAGACGTTGTCAATTGGCAATGGCATGATA
>AEMJ01000540.1 GCA_000166735.2 Leuconostoc inhae KCTC 3774
GTTATTCATGATGGCACCAGCACCAGCACCGTCGGTGTCGCGCATCCATAGGAAAATACTGCTAATTAAAAATAGAACGATGCTAGTAATGTTGAAAGTTAGCCATCCTTTATGTCGCATATTGATTTTTTCATGAATTGTCCACAGTAATTTTTGTTAATCAAAAATTAATTAGGCACTCTGTGAGTGCTTGATGATTAGTAACTGTTGCTATTAGGCATCGACATAATAATGGCACCAATAACTAAGACATACAAACTATAAA
>AEMJ01000539.1 GCA_000166735.2 Leuconostoc inhae KCTC 3774
GGGTTAATACGCATGAATAAGGAGAGATTTACGTATGTCAATGATCGAGTTTAAAAATGTAGAGAAGTATTACGGTGACTTCCACGCACTAAAAAATGTTAATTTAAAGA
>AEMJ01000538.1 GCA_000166735.2 Leuconostoc inhae KCTC 3774
TTTTTGGAAAATTAATGTGGTTTTCCGTCAAAATAAGCGACTTTACATTGTAGGACTGTTTTTTGTTTTTGACGGAAATTTCTCAAATGGTGTCACCAGCCTTAATTGGCCGTTTTACAGATCAAGTTGTATCACGGACGCTAACAGTAGAAAACTTAGTGTTTTATGCTGGTGGCATTTTTTTATTTGCGCTATTGATGTATGTTTTTAGATATGCTTGGATTACACATATCTTTCAAGGATCTGCTTTACTTGAAAAAACATTGCGTCAGCAATTGTTTGATCATTATATGAAGATGGATACCACTTTTTATCAACGACATCGAACAGGCGACTTGATGGCACATGCTACAAATGATTTGTCAGCTATACAACGCGTTGCATCTGGTGGCATTTTAATGTTAGTTGATTCAGTTGTTGTGATAATTTTTACCGTCATTTCAATGGTGATTGTTGTTGATTGGCGATTGACCCTAATAGGTGTCTTACCTTTACCACTTTTAGTTTTAGGTGTGCGATATTTGTCACCAAAAATGCGTCAGGCATTTACATCAGCACAAGAAGCTTTTTCACGTTTATCAAACAAGTCTCAAGAATCAATTGCTGGTGTTAAAGCTATTAAAACTTTAGGACAAGAAATGGCCGATGTTGCCGTTTTTGAATCTCAAGTTAAAGATACAATTCAAATCAATAAAAGGGTGGCATTAATCGATTCATTATTTGGACCAATGGCTACCGTTATAATGACAATTAGCTTTGTTATTATGATGACATACGGTGGGTCGCTTGTCCTTAACGATCAAATTACAATTGGTCAGCTGGTATCATTTTCGACATACTTGGGTTTGCTCGTTTGGCCAATGTTTGGATTAGGTCAACTGTTCAATGTTTTGGAACGTGGCAACGCATCATATATACGTGTGCAAAATATTTTGTCAGAAAAATCAGCCATTATTGAAGATGAAGAAGGTGTTGTTGAACAGGCTAAAGGTGATTTAAATATTAATATTAATCAGTTTACTTATCCAGATGGGGATCCTACAAAGCCTGCGTTACATAATGTTGAAATCACGGTTAAGGCAGGGGAGACACTGGGCATTGTTGGTCGTGTTGGTGCTGGTAAAACAACTTTAATTAAGCTACTATTACGTCAATTTGATGGCTACACAGGTGATATTCGAGTTGGTGATGTGAATATTAAAGCGTATACATTTAACGCTTATTTAAAATCAATTGGCTACGTAGCACAAGAGAACTTTTTGTTCTCAACAACGGTTCGAGATAATATTCGATTTTCTGATATTAATAAAAATCAACGTGATGTGATGTTAGCTGCTAAAAAAGCTGATTTTAATGAAGATGTCTGGTCATTGCCAGATGGATATGATACTGAAGTTGGTGAGCAGGGAGTTAGCCTGTCTGGTGGTCAAAAACAGCGATTAGCTATTGCTCGCGCATTGATTACTGATCCAGAAATATTGATTTTGGATGATGCACTTTCAGCTGTTGATGCATTGACAGAAAAACATATTTTGGGGACTTTAAAGTCTGAACGTCGCGAAAAAACAACTATTATTGCTGCGCATCGTATTAGCTCGGTCATGAACGCAGATGAAATTATTGTGTTTGACCATGGTGAAATTAAGGAACGTGGAACGCATGCGTCTTTAATTGCGCGAAATGGTTGGTATGCAGAAATGTATCACCAACAGCAATTAGCGACGGAACTTGAAGATAAATTAAGTGGAAAGGGGGTCAGCGATGTCTGAAAAAATAGTTCTGTGTGGGCAAAAAGTATCCCAATTAAAGAACAGATAAGAGTTATTGTGACATTGGTTAGAATGGCTAAACCCTTTCGAAAAATGTTTTTTGGCGCATTAGCCATTGGCGCTGCATTTGCCCTACTGCAAGCAGCAGCACCTCGTATTATTGCTTATTATATGACGACGTATTTGCAACAGCGTGACAACGTTACTTTACAAGTTATGATTAGTTTCGCGGTTTTAGTAGCAGTCGTTCGAGTCAGTCAAGCTGTGACAGATGCATTAAACGCCTATTATTTTACAGTAGCTGCTGAATATGCGCTAGAAGATATACGAGTGCAAGTATTTCGTAAGCTACATACTTTAGGTATGAGATTTTTTGATCAAGTACCAGCTGGTTCGTTAGTCACTCGTGTTAACAATGATACAGCTTCGCTTGCTGATTTTTGGCGTTTTTTCATGCAATTAACATTTGTTATTATGAGCATGATTGGTGCCTACATTGGTATGTTGACAGTGAGTGTAAAAGCCACTTTGCTAATGCTTATTGTTGTACCGTTTATTGTCGGATCAGTGATTTTATATCAACGTTTTTCATCTAGCTTGTTTCGACATATGCGTGAACGTCTATCACATTTAAATGCTAAAATTGCTGAAAGCATCACAGGTATTGATGTGATTCAGGAATTTTATCAAGAAGATCGTTTTAAAAAATCATTTGCTAAAGTCAATGGTGAATATTTTAATGCGCGTTTTCGTATGGTAAAAGCAGATGCTTTGCTACTGGAGCCAATGGTCGATATGTTACTGGGTGCAGCTATGGTGCTTGTATTTTGGTACTTTGGTACGCTGTCCATGTCAACTGCTGTCTCTGCGGGTGTCATTTATGCTTTTACAACGTATTTAAACAACATATTTAGTCCGTTAGAAAGCGTTATGAACTTGTTTAGCCCGTTTCAAGAAGGGCTTGTGTCAGGTTATCGCATTTTAGGTATTTTAGCTGATGATACTTATGCGCCAGCACAAAATGTGGCTGCCAAGCAAGATATTACAGCAGGAAAAATTGCGTTCCAACACGTTGATTTTAGTTATGATGGGCAACATCAAATATTAAAAGATCTCAATTTTATAGCTAACCCGGGTGATACGGTGGCACTTGTTGGTCACACTGGATCTGGCAAATCTTCAACAATCAATGCACTGATGAGATTCTATGAGTTTCAATCTGGAAATATTTTAATTGATGATCATGATATTCGAGACATTGCTTTAAAAAATATTCGTCAAAAAATGGGATTGGTTTTGCAAGATCCGTTCATGTTTTTTGGTGATATTTCATCTAATATTCGTATGTATGATGATACGATTACAGATGAACAAGTTAAGGCAGCTGCTGAGTTTGTTGGGGCTGATAAGTTTATATCTGCATTACCAGGTAATTATCATGCAAAAGTGCAAGAAGGCGGATCGGGATTTTCTGCTGGGGAAAAACAATTAATTAGTTTTGCACGGGCAATTGTTAGAGATCCCAAAATTTTAATATTGGATGAAGCAACAGCAAATGTTGATACTGAGACGGAGGCTTTGATTCAAAAATCACTATTAAAAATGCGTCAAAATCGTACGACTATTGCTATCGCACATCGTTTATCAACAATTAAAGATGCTGACTTGATTTTAGTGTTAGATAAAGGTGAAGTTGTTGAACATGGGACACATGAAGAATTATTGCAATTACAGGGGCAATATTATGACTTATATCGCTTACAAGGTATAAATAATGATAGTAACTGAAAATAAAGTAATGTGTGTAAAATGTTAAATAGTTCACATTTATATGTTATGTTTTCTGCCATGAACATGGTGACAAAGAGTTAAAACAGGTACAATAGAAATAGAACATAATTAGGTGAACAGACTTAAAATACGAAAAAGTACTTTAATTGTCATCTTTTTACAGTTAATATATGTGTGCGGTATGCTGAATACGCATGAATAAGGAGAGATTTACGTATGTCAATGATTGAGTTTAAAAATGTAGAAAAGTACTATGGTAACTTCCACGCACTAAAAACGTTAATTTGACAA
>AEMJ01000537.1 GCA_000166735.2 Leuconostoc inhae KCTC 3774
TTGTAATCCACCCCATTGGTATGGTTTATTACCATTTATAGGCCTGTTTAAACTTTCTTTTAGATATACGCCATTCATATCATCATCAAACTTGTAGGTCACAGTCTTATCAATCGTCGCCGTACCATTTTCTGCGATGTGAACATCTTGTTCATAATTTGTCACGCGATAATCGGCTTGCACGGTTTCCAAGCCGATTAATACTGTCAGTACTGCGGCAATTATAAATTTAATAAATGTCTTCATATTATCCCCCTATTGCTCATATTATAACAAAAACCATCTTTCAAACCAATTAAATTACCTGCCTAACGATTGCTTTATTTAAAAAATGTCACTTACCCAAAAAAGCTACGCCACTAATCAAAATAGCGTAAAATAAGATAGT
>AEMJ01000536.1 GCA_000166735.2 Leuconostoc inhae KCTC 3774
CCTGCTATAATATTACTAATCCATCCCATTGATTCACCCTTATTTGTGACGGCACCTGCAATAGCACCAATGATCGCACCAACTATTAATGACCAAATCATCATTCAACCTCCATTTCTCTTTTGTTCATTATCATGCTATGACACAACACTCCTACAATTTCAGTCTATCATTAACTCATAGTGCTTACAATTAAATTGCTTGAAAAATCACTAATAAAAAAGAAGGGACAACCACGTTTATGCCTTCCTTCAAACTATACTATTCATAAATTAATTGTGTATCGTATCTTCTAACTTATCCCCAAGTTTATCAATGCCTTTAACTGTAAAAATAGTTGTGCCAATAACTAACCCACTAACAATTAGCGTTGAAGCTAGTGCAAATTTAATAACTTTTTTTAGCATAATACACGCCTTTCAAGTGATAGATGAAATCACTGGTCATCTGGTTCATATAAGATAGTGCTTTATTTTTTGCGTGATCGAGAACTTCGAATTTCATGATAAAGACTAAACAATAATTGACCAACTGCTAGCAATAATGATAATTTACCCCAAAATCCAGTCCCGTGTTTTTCTTTTGACATGTTAAAATTCTCCTTTATAATATTTCTATTTTCATTAAAATATAGTTTGATTGTAACTTTTAATATACGACATTGCAAGTAATGTGCTGTTCGTTATGATAAATAGGTAGTTGAATTGTAATTATTGAACGAAATAATAGTGGCACATCAGTAATCTTAATTACGCTGCCACCATTGAAATATAAATAACAACATTGTGAAATTATTTTATAAAAATAAGCCATTTTGGTGTTGCTTTTAACAACATCTCATTAAATCCATAGGTCAATAACTTAGTGCTGACTTCGTTAGATTTTAAATCCGACTGATAGTTTTTGATCACTTTCTGCCAGCTATCAGTATGATAAGTTCGTCACTACTCCCGCAGAAGGGACAAAATATAAAACAAAATTTTAACATAGACACAAAAAAGCGCTTCATATTTTAAAAGCGCCTTCACATTTTTTAAGCTTCGTCATACCATGAAAAATGATACATCTCACCTGATGGTTTGTCAGTTCTTTCATAAGTATGTGCGCCAAAGTAATCACGCTGCGCTTGTACCAAGTTTGCTGGCAAAACTTCTGATCGATAAGAATCATAGTATGCAATAGCAGCTGAAAGCGCTGGCGTAGGTACACCAGCACTAACCGCCATTGCCACTACACGACGTGTGGCAGCTTGATATGATTCGGCAATATTTTTGAAATAATTATCCAAAAGTAAATTGTGCAAGTTGGGATTAGTTTGATATGCATCGGTGATTCGTTGTAAGAATTGTGCTCTAATAATCGCTCCTGCACGCCATAATTGTGCTAATTCGCCAAAAGGTAAATCCCAATTATAATGATTAGAGGCCATGCGCAATTGATCAAATCCTTGTGCATAAGACATGATTTTACCAAAGTATAATGCCTGACGAATATCTTCCTTTGTGGCATCAACATCGCCTGTGAATGTGAATTCTGGACCTGACAGTACCTTAGAAGCAGCAACACGATCAGACTTCATAGCAGAAATATAACGTGCATAAACAGATTCTGTAATTAATGATTGTGGCGCACCAACAGCCAACGCTGATTGTGAAGACCATTTACCAGTACCTTTATTTCCCGCTCGATCTAAAATCATATCGACAATGGGTTTATCCGAACCTAAATCATCTTTTCTTGTCAAAATATCAGCTGTAATCTCGATTAAATATGAATTTAATTCGCCATCATTCCAGTGTGCAAAAGTTGATGATAAATTATTATGATCCAATTTTAACAGACGTTTTAAAATATCATACGATTCTGAAATAAGTTGCATATCGCCATATTCAATACCGTTATGTACCATTTTAACATAGTGACCTGCGCCATTTGGGCCAATATAAGTAACTGTTGGTTGGTCGTCTTCAGGGGCTCTAGCAGCTATTTTACGTAAAACAGGCGCAACTAAATCGTATGCCTCACGTTGACCACCAGGCATCAACGAGGGACCTTGTAACGCACCAAGTTCGCCTCCTGAAACACCCATTCCAATAAAATTAATACCAGATTGTGCTAATTTTTCAGAACGGCGTATTGTATCTTCAAAATAAGTATTACCACCATCAATTAACATATCTCCTTTTGTTAATTGTGGCAATAACTCATCAATCACAGCATCTGTTCCTGTGCCAGCTTTAACCATTAATAAAATACGTCTTGGGGTCTTAATCGCTTGCACAAATGACGCAATTGAATAACTAGGGACAAATTTTTTATCTGCATGTTTTGAGATCAAATCGTCAGTGCGTTCACGTGATCGATTATATACTGCAACATTATAACCACGTGATTCTATATTTAGCGCTAAATTACGCCCCATTACTGCTAAACCAACGACACCAAAATCTGCTTCCATCATTTTTTACCTGCTTTCTGTTTGCAAAAACTATTTTCCTATCTTATTATTGTTTATAAAAATATTGCTACTAAAACAAATAAGATGATCTTGTAATCGCTTACAATATAGTCTTATTTAACTCATATGTCAACCATTAGTTATTATAATCACAATTATGATACTTTATATCCCACTATAATTTAAGAAAAATGCTAATAATCACATGATCATTAGCATTTTTCTTAAATTATTTTACATTGTGTGCAATATCAGCGTTATAAATGTAAGAACGCGTCATTGGCAATTTTGTTCCCGAAGGGCCCTTGGTAAGCAAATATTGAACAACATCAATGTTGCCTGATTCAAATGAGGCAGCACATGCTTGTAAATAAAGATCCCACATGCGATAGAAACGTTCCCCGTACTTTGAGATTACTTCTTCACTGACATGATGAAAGTTTTCAGTCCAAATCTCTAACGTTTTTTGATAATGACGGCGTAGTGGTTCAACGTCATCTATTTGCATTGATGAAGTCATAATGTGACCGATATTTTCAGCAATATTAGGAATGTAACCACCTGGGAAAATATACTTATTAATCCATGCATCCACACCAGCCCCATCATGTTGCCCTGTAATACCATGAATTAAGGCAGTACCGTTATCAACCAAACGGTTTTTAACTTGCATAAAATATTCTTCCAAGTTTTCTTTACCAACATGTTCAAACATGCCAACAGAAGTAACATGGTCATAAGTCTGTTCAAGTTCACGATAATCTTTAAGATAAACATGAACACGATCTTGTAGACCCTCTGCTTCAATTTTGTGAGATACAAAGTCATACTGTTCTTGGCTTAAGGTAACACCTGTAGCCTCTAAATTATATTCTTTGGCCGCAATAAACATTAATGTTCCCCAACCACAACCAATGTCTAACACCGTTTCACCAGGTTTAGTATGTAATTTATTTAAAATATGACGCACTTTATTCCATTGTGCATCTTCTAATGAATCATCCTCGCTAGCAAAATAGGCACAAGAATAGGTCATTGTTGGGTCAAGCCACATCTCGTAGAAGTCATTACCGATATCATAATGACTTTGAACGTCTGCCTTACTAATTTTTTCTGTGTGTGCATGTTTTGGAATCAATTTAGAAAACTTCGAGTTGTTCAAAAAACTTTCCTTTGAACTATAAACTGTATTAACTAATTTTTGTAAATTGCCTTGAATCTCAATTTTACCATCCATATAGGCTTCACCAAAAGTCAATGAAGCATGTGACATGATATCTTTAATTGGTATAACTTCATGTAAGATGATTTTAGCAATAGGTTCTCCCGTACCATAACTCACCTGTTCACCATCCCAGAATTCAACGTCGATTGGGGCGTTAAAACTAGC
>AEMJ01000535.1 GCA_000166735.2 Leuconostoc inhae KCTC 3774
CAACAAAATCCAAAATACCCTTTCTTTCAAAAAAAGACCAACACTCATAATAACTTTTTGATCATCAGATAGCTTAAAATAGGCGCGAAAAGTTGTCACTTTATCGCTATTTTTAGCATACTTTGCTAATGGGATCCCATTTGATATTGGTGTGATTGGCTGACTCAGTTGGTACCCTCGCAATAATTGTTTTGAATAGGGTGTCGGTGTAATTAATGCATCCGCTTTTTGATATAGCGATACCAGATAATATTTGAATAGTGGTGCGATTATATTTGATCCAGTAAATGAATTTCTGAAATCTTCGTACGTTGAGTGACCGTGATAGATAACTTTTTTACCCATTTTATGCGCTTTGTTCACCATATGTTTACTCATAATACCATAAGTATTAATATGCAATATATCATAATCAACACACTTGGGGTTAATTGTTACTTCAATATCAGTATATGCTAACGCTTGTTGTTGTAATTTCAAAGCACGGCCAATACCTGATTTAGCAATTAATTTTTGATTTTCGAAATAGAGTAAAACTTTCAATTAATTTCTCCTAAATGGATTTCGTAAAATACGTTTCATATAACCCACCTCATCAGGTGTTGGGTTTTCATCATCAGGTACATCTGTATCATGGTAATCAGCTAATACCGTCTCGTAAAAATCCAGTACACGATGTGCAAAGGTCGTTGCATCAACATCTTTCATTTTTGTAGCTCGCACGATTGTGTCTAATTCTGAGACCGGACGACGTAAATATTTTTCAATTCCAGCTAGCAATTCATCATAATCTGACACTAACGTCCCAATAGCTTCATGATCCACAAGATTATCTAAATAAGGCGAGTGTATGGCAACAAATGGTCGATTTGCAGCCATTGCTTCAATAAATGTCAGCCCTTGTGTCTCCGTATCTGAAGAACTAACAAACACATTACTCATTTGGTAATAATTAATAATGTCATCATGATTCACCATACCCGCAAATATAACTTGTTTTTCTAAAGCAAGTTCACTTACTTGTTCCTCTAGCGATTTTCTAGCAGGTCCATCTCCAGCAATGACTAGCCTTGCCTCTGGCCAAGTTTGTAATAATTCAGAAAAAACAGAGATTGTTAACGCGACATTTTTTCAAAAGCTAAGCGACCAAGCGACAAAATAATAGGTTCTTCTGAAGAAAAGCCATATTTTTGTCGTAAATTTTGGTGAGCTACCCCTGTGTTTGGTAATGATACACCTGTTGGGATAATACGTATTGGTGCTTTAACACCATATCGTAGTAACGTTTCTTGAACGAGCTGTGATGGTGCAATGACACCAACCATTCCCGACATATAGGCCTTCATCAATGTACCAACACCCTTAGGCCCAATTAAAAAACCTCTAGCAACATAGTGGGTATAATCTTCATACATCGTGTGATATGTATGAAGCACTGGAATTTTAAGTTGACGCGCCACAAATTTCCCTAATAAACCCAAAGAAAATTCCGTTTGTGTATGTATAATATCAAGTTGCAGTGATTTTGCAATTTCAACAGCTTGAATTAATCCTCGAAATGCCAACCGCCTATCTTTAAATCCAGCGTAAGGTACACTAGAAAAACGATAAATATGCGATTCGAATTTATTTTTCGAAACTTTAGGGTCGGTTGATGTAAATATATATACTTGATGACCTTGCGCCTCTAGCGCTTCTTTTAACGTTTTAATCGAAGTAGCAACCCCACTAACTTGTGGGAAATACGTATCCGTAAAGAGACCAATATTCATTGTGTCCTCCAAAGTTTATATGAACATTAAAGAAAATCCATAATGACAATACTGCTATTATACCATAAATTTAAAAATGTCCCGTAGACGCAAAAAGCATGGTGCAACCCCAATTGATTTCGTTGCCCCATGCTTTTAATTTTCTGTTTAATCAAATACCATCTGATTATGATACAATTCAGAATAAAAGCCACCTTTGCTAAGTAATGCTTCGTGAGATCCTTGCTCTATGACCTTACCATCCTTGAGTACCACAATTTTATCAGCACCTAGAATCGTTTTCAAACGATGAGCAATCACAAAACTGGTCCTTCCAGCAATCACATTATCCATGGCTGCTTGGATACGTGCCTCAGTTACCGTATCAACGTTTGAAGTCGCTTCATCCAAAATCAAGAAAGCAGGATTTGTTAAAATTGTTCGTGCTATCGCAAGTAACTGCTTTTGTCCAGTCGAAAATACCGAATTTTCATCGTCCACTATCGTCTGATAACCTGCTGGTAGTGAGACAATAAATTCATGAATATTTGCCTGTTTTGCAGCATTTATCATATCTTCTTCCGTTGCCTTTGGCGCCCCAAATTTAATATTATCAGCAACAGTCCCACTAAACAAGACTGAATCTTGCAGTACAATACCGACATGATCACGTAATGATTTCAAATCCAAATGACGTATGTCAACTCCATCAAATTTAACTGCACCATCATCAACATCATAGAATCTATTCAATAAATTCATAACAGTCGTTTTACCGGATCCAGTTGGTCCAACTAAAGCGACCATTTCACCCTTGTCAACTTGAATTGACACACCATGTAAAATTTCTTTATCAGCTGTATAGCCAAAATGAATGTTTTCTAGTGTCACACCAGATTTTATGGAACTTAATTCTTGACCATCAGCTGGATTAATTTCTTCGTCTTGATCATGTACATCTGATAATCGACGTGCACCAGTGACAGCTAACTGTAACATGTTATAAATTGATGTAATTTGTGTAATTGGTTGGTAGTATTGCTGTGAATAGTTTACAAATACAACAATTAGTCCTAAACCAACTGCTTTATCCATGCCTTCAGAAACGATTAACCATGATCCAAAAAAAATCACAATTGCCAAATTCAGTAAAGATAATCCTTGCATCAAGGGAAATAGCATCCCAGAATATACTTGTCCTTTAAAAGTCGCTTGTTTCACTTTTTCATTGTGGGGCATAAATCCAGCAATTGATTCTTCCTGTAAGCCTTGGGTGATAATAATTTTTTCACCATTTATTTGTTCATTAATGTAGCCATTCATGCTGCCTGTTGCATCTTGTTGTGCATCAATAAAATGGCGTGCACGTGAAATAATCACCCAAGCAATAATAATGGCTACTGGTGTTGAAGCCATTGTGACCCATGCTAATTTAACATTCTGATCAAACATCATCCAAATAATACCAACAAATAAAGCAAATTGCGATAAAAGTTGGAAAATTGCCTGATTCATTGCATTGAAAATGTTATCTAAATCTGATGTAAATAAAGATAGTATTTCGCCATCGCGATGTGTATCAAAATATTTAATTGTCATTCTTTGCAGTTTAGCAAATAAACCAATACGCATACGCCCAGATGCTTGTGCCGACACACGAGAAGACAAAAAGCTCGAGATAAACATCGTAATTGCGGTCAGAATGAAGAACAACATCATCGATTCAAGTGCGTGGTAAAAGGGCGTTTTACTGGCAATTGCATGTGTAGTTGGATTCATATATTGACCAAGATAATTTGCTAACTCTGTAATTGCTTTGCCCATATACGATGGTGCTTTCACTTGAAAATAAGTTGAAACAATCGTTATTACCACAACAAATGTTAAACTGATCCAATATTGTTTCAAGTAACTAGCAAAATATTTAATGGCACGTTTTACATCAACCATGTTCAGTTACCCCTTTTGGCTTTCTGCGTTTCATAAATTTCAGTATAAATTGGTGATGACACTAACAATTCTTTATGTGAGCCAACACCAACCAATTTTCCACCGTCTAATACTAATATGCGATCTGCATGAATAACTGAGCTGATTTTTTCAGCAATGACAAAAGTTGTTGTTCCAGAAAGTTCATTGTCTAACGCCTCCTGAACAAGTTTTTCCGACCGTGCATCCAAAGCAGAGGTTGAATCGTCTAAAATTAAAATTTTTGGTGAACCGACAACACCACGTGCAATTGATAATCGTTGCTTCTGCCCGCCTGAAAAATTAGCTGAACGTTCTTCTACAAGATGCTCGAAACCATCATCATATTGATCAATAAATTCGGCTGCTTGTGCAATTTCGGCTGCTCTTTTTAAATCTTGATTGCTCGCTGCCTTTTTACCTTGACGTAAATTATCTGAAATATTGCCACTAAACAATATGGCTCGTTGTAAAACAAATGATACGGTAGCGCGTAATGATTTTTCGTTGACTTCTTTTAAGTTGACACCACCAACACGTACTTCACCATCAGTCGGGTCATATAATCGTGGAATAAGTTGTGCTAAAGTCGACTTCCCTGAACCAGTAGCCCCGACAATACCAATCATTTCTCCAGATTTAACATTAAATGATATATTTTTAAGAGCTGGTTGCTCATCTCCCGGATAAGTGAATGATACATTTTCAAACGATACATCACCAGACAACTTTTTTTCTGGTGCATCAGAATGATAAGTGAGATCAGCCTTTGTATCCAAAACTTCTTTTATACGACCAAGTGATACAAATCCACGTGAGGCAAACGTTGACATCATGCCTCCAATCATAATAGCAAAAAATATTTGCATCAAATATGAAATAAATGATGTAATCGCTGCTAAATCATCAGGATTTTGTACAATACCTCGACCGACAAATAAAACTGCCGCACCAATAGCTAAATAAGAAATTAACATAAACATCGGAATCATCGTGGAGAATAAATAACCAATGGTCGTTGTCACACCAGTTAAATTATTTGAATTTTCAGTAAAGCGTTGTTGCTCATTTGTCTCTTGATTAAATGATTTGACAACACGCACACCTTGCAAATTTTCTTTAGCTAATGTATTTGTCTTATCAATTAAATTTTGAATTTGAATAAAATACTTACCCATTTGTTTAAAAACAATTTGAGATGCCAATGCAATGAGAATGACCATTAAAACCACAATCCACCAAAGTTTTGGTAAAGTGATCAATGCCAAAATAAATGCCCCAATAAACAATATTGGAATACGCGTTAAAGATTGTAAAACCATCATAATCAATTGTTGCACTTGGTTAATATCATTTGTCATTCGCACAACTAAATTGCCCGCTGAAAAATTTTCAATATTACTAAATGAAAATGATTGAATTTTTTGATATTCATTTGCTCGTATATCAGCCGCAATACTTTGTGATATCTTGGCGGCAAAAATTGTATTAATGACACCAGCAATCAAACCAATTACTGCTAAAATAATTAACTGTACCCCATATACCATAACCTTGTGTTGATCATCAGCAATAATTGCTTTCATCACGCTTTGCAACAAACGTGGTTGCCATAAAGACGCACCCGCCATAATCACAACAGCAATAATCGAAAAAATGATATCTCGCAAATAAGGCCTCGCGTGTTCCTTTAAAATTTGCATTGTTAACTCCTCTTTAAATGATAATTTTTTAAATATTATAACATGTAATCATTATATCAAACCATTGTGTGACAGATATTTTTTGTAACAAAAAAGCCGCTTTTTATTAATGAATGGTTCAATTAACAAGCGACTAATTTTTTCAAGCACTATTTAATTCACAGATAAATTTAATTTATTAATGTTTAATCAGCAGCTAAAGCATCAATC
>AEMJ01000534.1 GCA_000166735.2 Leuconostoc inhae KCTC 3774
TTATTATTTCACGGATACGGTTCAAATCATCATCACTAAACCCTGAAACTTTGCTCTCATCTTTTGATACAAAATTAATTTCAGTTGACTGTTGACCACTACTACTAGCTTGCAAATTTTTCATCATCGCTACCCGTGCACCATCTCCCAATGCCAAGATAGTAATTACGGAAGCAATACCAATAATAATGCCGATCATAGTCAGTATACTACGTCGTTTATTCGAC
>AEMJ01000533.1 GCA_000166735.2 Leuconostoc inhae KCTC 3774
AACTAGCAGATGCTAGTTATGCGTTTTTTAAATTAAGAAAGCATTTTGTGCCCACCTGTCGTTATCTCAAAATATCAATCAAATTCTTATTACTTGCTGTTTTAGCTGGTAATATACCAAACACTAAGCCAACAATGGTTGATGTGCCAAATGCTAACAAGAATGTGGATATAGACACGCTAGCTTTAAATGGTAAGAAAGCAGAAACGCCCATGGCAATTCCTAGACCAGCAAGATAACCAATCATACCCCCACTCAAAGTTAACATCACTGCCTCTATCAAAAATTGCCATAAAATTTGTTGCTGAGAAGCCCCCACTGCCATACGAATACCAATTTCTTGAGTACGCTCACTCACAGCAATATACATCATGTTCATCACACCAATACCAGCAATAAACAACGAAATTCCTGCCACAGCAACAATGAAGTACGTGATACCCTTAATCACGGCACTAACACCCTTCAACATGGCAGCCATATCATAAAATTGATAATTCCCGGCGTTATGTTGTGAACCCGTACTATTCAATTGATCCGTAATTTTCTGGGTTTCTTTAGAGACATTCACCCCAGCAGCAAATGTTAATTTCAATGTGTTGGCCGAAATGTTGGCATTGTTCGCCTCAAACACTTGGCGTGGCACAACGACATCATAGTTATTATAACTCCCACGCATGGCATCATTACTAATGATACCAACAATTGTGTATGTCGTGCCATTTAATTCAATACCAGCATTCAACGCATTATTTGCACTTTGATACCCTCTTTTGGCCATGGATTGACTCACTAAGGCTACTGGATTGCTAACCAGGCTATCTCTTTTACTAATACCATGACCTGAAATTAAATGATCATTATTAGCACTTTGACTTAAATAAACAACTGGCGATATTGTTTTACCATTGACTAACCCTTCAGTTGATAAAATGCCATGATCATCTGATTGTACACTAACATGACTGACTTTATTATTTTCACGTATGCGATTCAAATCATCATCGCTGAAACCAGCCACTTTGCTCTCATCTTTTGGCGCAAAAGTAATTTCAGTCGATTGTTGACCACTGCTACTAGCCTGCAAATTTTTCATCATCGCCACACGAGCGCCATCTCCCAGTGCTAAAATGGTGATCACGGAAGCAATACCAATAATAATGCCAATCATAGTCAATATACTACGACGTTTGTTAGAT
>AEMJ01000532.1 GCA_000166735.2 Leuconostoc inhae KCTC 3774
AATAGATGAAAAATATCTTGGACAAACAGTTACTTTATCGGGATGGGTACAAAAGCGCCGTGATTTTGGGGATCTCATTTTTGTTGATTTACGTGATCGTGAAGGTATAGTGCAATTGACTTTTAGTGCGACTAATCAGATCGCTTTATCAGTGGCAGAAGAGATGCGTAGTGAGTATGTCATATCAATTACTGGTCTGGTTGTTAATCGAAATGATGATCAAGTTAACAATAAAATCAAGTCAGGAAAAATTGAAATTAATGTCACTGATGCCAAAATCTTAGCTACCTCAAAAACACCACCATTTTATATTGAAAATGGTGTTAATGCGAACGAAGAATTGAAATTAAAATACCGTTACTTAGACTTACGGCGTCCAGAAATGCAACAGAATTTACGCATCCGCTCAAAAATCATGTCAAGTGCTATGCACTTTATGGACCAAAATGACTTTATTAACATTGAAACACCAATCTTAGCTAAATCAACACCTGAAGGTGCACGAGATTACCTTGTGCCTTCAAGAATATTTCCTGGCTCATTCTACGCTTTACCACAATCGCCACAGTTATTTAAACAGCTTTTAATGGGTGCTGGATTTGATCGTTATTTTCAAATTGCACGCGCTTTTCGTGATGAAGATTTAAGAGGTGATCGTCAACCAGAATTCACGCAAATGGATATCGAAACTTCTTTTATGTCGGCAGATGAAATTCGTACTTTAGTAAACGCATGGGTTAAGACAATGATGCATGATGTTGTGAACTTTGACCTTGATACAGCAAAAATCCCAACGTTGACTTGGCAAGAATCAATGGATAGATTTGGGACTGACAAACCTGATCTACGTATTGCTTATGAACTAAAAGATCTATCATCCATTGTCAAAACATCAGATTTTGGTGTCTTTACCAATGCAATCAAGGCAGGTGGGGTTGTTAAAGCCATCGCTGTTCCAGGTGGTGCTGACAAATATTCACGCAAAGGCCTTGACAAATTAGCACAGTACATTGAACGCTTCGGAGCCAAAGGTTTGGCTTGGTTAAAAGTGACTGACGAGGGACTTAAAGGACCAATTGCAAAGTTTTTTCCAGAGGGAAATGATTTAATTCATGCAACTGGTGCAAAAGTTGGTGATTTATTATTGTTTGGTGCAGGTCGTACGGATATTGTTGCGGCAACATTGGATTATTTACGTCGTCAAACGGCCAAAGATTTAGAATTAGTTAATCAAGAAAATGCATGGGCTTTTGCTTGGATTGTTGACTGGCCATTATTTGAGTATTCTGAAGATTTTGATCGTTGGATCGCAGCACATCATCCATTTACAATGCCAAACGAAGAAGATCTTCATTATTTGGACGAAGGGGAGGACCCACATCAAGCGCATGCGCAAAGTTATGACTTAGTTTTGAATGGCTATGAACTAGGATCTGGTTCAATTCGTATTCATAATATGGCTATCCAAGAAAAGATGCTCAAAGCGCTTGGATTTACGCCTGAAGCGGCTCATGAGGCTTTTGGTTTCCTACTTGAAGGCATGGATTTTGGTTTTCCACCAATGGGCGGCATTGCCCTTGGATTAGATCGTTTAGCCATGTTACTAGCAGGACAAGAAAATATTCGAGAAGTCATTGCTTTTCCTAAAAACTCACGTGCAACTGAACCTATGACGCAAGCACCTATGCCTGTAGATGGCAAACAATTGAATGATCTTGGATTATTTGTGCCAGAAAATTAATCAGTAAAATATAAAAATGTTATAATAATATAATCGATGTATTATAAATTAAAATTATATTTTTCTATTACCAATCTATTAAACAGTTCAAAATACGTTATTTAAAAGGGATGTACGAGTAAGTACAAAAATCATGCAAAAATTTTTCCATAATTTTATGAAACATCGTTATACTGGCCGTGTTGGTGGCGCAATATTTTATGCTGTGATTGTTGCCGTTGCTATGAACTATTTTTGGCGACCAGGGCACATTTATTCGTCTGGTTTTACGGGATTTGCGCAACTAGTTTCAACATTGACAGGTGGCAAGATTCCTGTTGCGTTAGCGCTGGCGTTGGTTAATTTACCTATGTTAATAATTGCTTGGTGGCAATTATCATGGCGTTTTGCAACCTTTACAACGTTAGCTGTATTATTAAGTGCGGCGTTAATGCCACTATTTGATACTACACGTGTATTAACACCTGATCCGTTAATTAATGCACTGTTTGGTGGTGCTTTAAATGGTATGGCAGTTGGGACAGCATTAAGATATGGTGTAGGTACTGGCGGTCTTGATGTTATCGGGCTGCTAGTTAAAAAAAGTTTGGCCTTAAAATGGGACCAGTCAACCTAGGATTTAACGCGTTGATTATGATTGGCGCTGGTTTAACTTATGGCTGGAAATATGCACTTTACTCTATTGTCGGTGTTATTGTGAGTTCGCGGATGATTGATGCCTTCTTTACACGGCAACAGCAGATGCAGGTAATGATTATCACGACAAAACCTGAGGAAATGGTACAAGGCATTTATGACAAAATGCGTCGTGGTGTGACGATTATCAATGATGCACATGGTGGTTACACTGGTGAAGATCGTGCGGTGTTATTAACTGTTATCACGCAACAAGAACGTTTTGAATTACGAGAAGCGATTAAGTCTGTTGACGATCATGCTTTCTCATCAACTTGGAAAATTGAACATACGGTTGGCCGCTTTTATGAACCAGAATTATAAAAATAATTAAGGTATTGATCGAACTAGTTTGAAAATAATTATCGTTTGAACGATTAAATATATTAAAAATTAGTATACAGGTGGTGTGACAAATGCGTTTAAATCCGGATGATATACAACAAGAAATCTATAATTTAATTCTGAACCCAGCTACAAGGGAGTGGGAACGTGAATTGCTAGTACAGGCAAAAAATGGGCAATCTGATGTTAGCTTTAGGGAACATCTTGACATACTTAATAATGGGCTTAAACCTTTAGCTACAAGAAACAATTTAACGCCAGACGTGATGGATTTTTATTTAAAAATAAATGGGGAACCACAAACAGATTCAAGAGATAAACTAGCATTGCATACTGCACCAAATCCACCGTATCAAGAGCGGGCAATTTTTGCTGGTGGCTGTTTTTGGTGTATGGTGGAGCCATTTGATACGCGTCCTGGTATAGTTGCTGTTATTTCTGGCTATACAGGTGGTAATTGGAAACAGCCAACATATGATCAAGTTGTTGGGCAATATACTGGGCATGTTGAAGCGGTTGAAATATTGTTTGATACACGCTTGATAACATACCAACAGCTAGTTGACATTTATTGGCAATTGATTGATCCGACTGATGATTTAGGTCAAGTTGATGATCGCGGTGAGAACTATCGACCTGTTATTTTTGTAAATGATGAGAAACAACGGCAAATTGCTGAGCAATCCAAAGAAGCTGTTATTGCGTCACATCGTTACTCCAAACCGATTGTTGTAGGAATAGAAAACGCGACAACATTTTGGCCAGCTGAAAATTTTCACCAAGATTTTTATAAAAAATAAAATACGTTATCGCAAAATAAAACAGTCACGACAATTGTATTTTCTCTCACAACGCCTAACTAATAGGATTCATAAGCTATTTAGAAAATAATACGGTTGATGTGATTATGCACTAGGGGCGCCGATATTGGCTGAGAAGAACTCTTTAAATCTGAACCAGATTATACTGGTGCAAGAAAGTGCGATATTAATGATTTTTTAGGTGGTATTTTTCTCTGATTATGAGAAAAATACTTTTTTATTGCCTTAAAAATGACGTGATGAACTAAATAATAATTACTAGGTGTCATAATGATTGCGATGCTGTACTTCTGTCCCTTTGAATCTGATTTGATTAATGCTAGCGTAGTAAAATAAACACAAATATTGTGTATTTAATTAATCAGGTGCAGTAGTCATTCAAAAAAACAGTTATTTAAAACAAAAATGTTGAGATGATTGTACCAAATGTGGTAAATTTAATGTTGAAATAGGTCATTTTTGTTATTGATAATTTAAAGAGAGCAGGCATGTATGATTAAAAATCATCAAAAAATCAAGATGAAGTTAACTCAGATGAAGCAGTCTTTGAATCGTTTTTTTCAGATGTATTGAGGAAAATGCCAGCGACAACTGCAAAAATTATGCAACAGACCTTTAATGAATCTAGGGTTAAAGCTGAAAAATAGTGTTTAATAGTAGGCATCAAGTTGAACGCCGTTTTTCAGAATTTCTAGATGGTGTAGATAATCAAACCAAAACAAAATGCCATCAAATTATTCATGCAGCAGCGCTAACTGCAGCAATTGTAGGGTGTTCACCAATACCATTTTCGGATGCCTTTTTGCTTGTCCCTATACAGCTCACAATGATGTCGCGATTACACAAATTATTTGGTCAATCTTGGTCGGCAAGTGTTGGGAAGAGCTTATCTAAAGAGCTTGTAGTAGTTGGCTTAGGTAGAGGTGCTGTTGGTAATATCATTAAATTTATTCCTGCTGTTGGGACTGTCACAGGAGCCGCAATTAATGCTTCTGTAGCCGTATCCATCACTGAGGCCTTGGGCTGGACAACTGTTAAAATGTTAAATGATGGCGAAGATTTATTTGAACAAGTGATGTCTTTTAGAGGTCAATTCAATATCTTGTTTAAAGCAATGCACAATTTAAAATAAACTTTTATCTGCTTATAAGAGGATGTGGCATAAATATTAAGTAAGTCATAGCTTATTTAATTGTGGATAAAAAATTATATGTTGCTAATACACGATTAATAAATAAAAGTTATATGTGTATTTTTATCTAATTAGGTAAGGAAAAGTAACACTGATATTGATCAACCAATTACCAAATTTGAATCAGTGATTGACTTTTTAGTATATATTGTCTCTTGCATGTGTATTGTAAATTCATCGTATGAAAATACCCGAAATGTTATATAACATTTCGGGTAAACAGTTTGCCATAAGTTAAAGTGCAATATTACACATCAGCTGCTACGTTTGCAAACTTTCGGTGAGCTAAGTATCCAAAAACAAGGCTAAATATAACAGCGCCAATAGCGGATACGCGAGAATCGGATTGGAAGAATAAACTGAGATAAATAGCTAAAAAGAATAGTAATGTCAATGGACTTGTAAATTTGTATCCCGGCATTGTAAAGCCATCTGGTAGATAATCGGAGGATTCGCGAAATTTTCTATGTGCATACATTGTCATAGTGTAAACAATAATATACATGTTTGAAGAAATAGCTGTAATGAATCCAAAAGCTGAAGTGATTTGTGGTATAGCATTAATAACGGGCGATAGCAGGACTAAAATAGCGGTTAGTAGAATAGCATTGGCAGGAACACCATGTGTTGATATTTTTTTGAAGTGCGACATGATTGGTGTAGTAGAATCTTCCGCTAACTGGTAAAAATGTCGACCTGCAGAATATATTGCCGAATTTAAAGCTGAAGCAGCAGAAGTCAAGACCACGAAGTTAATGATGACAGCTGCTGCTCGTAGACCTGCTAGTTGAAATACCATGACGAAAGGACTTTGATCTGGCGTTTTTGCAATGACATGCCAGTTGATAATTGACATAATAATGGTCATCGCGCCTAAATAAAAAATTAAAATACGAATAATTATTGTATTTATAGCTTGTGGCAAAACGGCACGTGGATTTTGTGTTTCAGCTGTTGTGATGCCAACGAATTCCATACCTTGAAAGGCGAAGAAAACCATGGGAAAGGCAGAAATGAACATCCCTACACCATTAGGAAACATTGAAAAATTATGTGTGATATTGTTAAATGAGGCTATGGTATGGCCACCTGAAGCGGGTGCTTGAAAACCAGTAAAAATCAAAACTAAGCCAGTCACAATCATGGCAACAATGGCAATAATTTTAATCATTGCAAACCAGTACTCTGTTTCACCAAAATATTTAACAGAAATTAAATTAATTAAGGTTAAAATAGCTAAAAAAGCGATTTGTATAATCCAAGTTTGCCAATGTGGGAACCAAAATTTAACATAGGTTGAAACAGCTGTTAACTCGGCCATGGCGACGAAAACTAAACCAATCCAATATGACCAACCTGCGAAATAACCAGCACCAGGGCTAACATACTTGCTGATGAAAGAAACGAAAGTGTGTTGTGAAGGATCCGCATATAACATTTCTCCGATACCACGCATCATGAGGAAGAAAAAAGCGCCTAAGACAGCATAAACAATTAAAATTGAGGGGCCGGTACGGGCAATAGAATTACCAGCACCTAAGAAAAGTCCCGTTCCGATTGTACCGCCAATAGCGATCATTTGGACGTGCTTTTTTTAAGACCACGTTTGGTACCATCTGCGTTTGTTGCTATGTTTGTATGTGTCATCATATAAATAAACCTCCCAATTTACAACGGGCTATGAAGATAGTCGTTGAAACCATATTATCATTTTAATCATTATTTACTCATTTAATAATCACAAAAAAATTAATCTGATTTGTGCATCATGCACAAATCAGATTAATAATAGCGCTAATTGAATATCTACAAGAACATCTGGCATTTCTAAGTCAACGCCTAATAAGTCACTAATACGTTTTAGTCGATAATTGATGGTGTTTCTGTGAACAAATAATGCTGTTGCAACTGCAGTTACATTTTGATGCAAAAATACATAGCTTTTTAGAGTTTCCAATAATTCTGTGTTCTTTAAAATACTACCTAACGTTTTCTCCACGAAAACGTCACTTTCTTGTTTTGGTAGTAGATCTAGGAGTTCTTGCGCATTTTTTGGTCGAAAACGCATAATTGGATGTTGGCTGGATGTTAATTTCAAAGCATTATTTGCTTGATCATATAATTCAGATAATTTATGAACAGATTTTGAAATTCTTGAGAAGCCCATTGTAAAAGGATAATTCAATTTTTTTTGTGTGTTTAGAAATTGAAACAATTGATTCAAAAATTGCCGTGTGTCAATATCTTCATTAATAAGTAGTACAAGTTGCTGACTATGTGAAAATGTTAGGACGGGTAGATGATGCTCTGAAATAAACCAACGTGTGAGTTGTTGTCGAATTTCAAATTGGTGCGATTCAATGATTGTATTTTGTTGGACAAAGT
>AEMJ01000531.1 GCA_000166735.2 Leuconostoc inhae KCTC 3774
ACTAACTAATTAATTATNTNNGCTTTTATTATTATTGACTACTATCACCTAACTTATACGAAAAACACGCTCATATTACATACTTGAATTCATAATTTTAGCGACGGCTGTATGAATTTTTTCAAGATATACTGATTGATCTTGTTCTGATTTTTCATATTTTTGGACATCAATTTTTGATCAGCAACAATCACCGCATCAGCCATTAACTGTGTGGCCTCAGCATACTTCACATAAGCTGATGTTAACGATTTGTGCACACCAAGTAAACGAATGGGTGCTGATGCAGAGGTAAGTTGTGTTGCGTTATTTTTATAGCTTTCTACCGTATCTTCAAATTCCGCCTTAATTTCAGCGAACTCTGCTGTTGGTATCTCTGCAATTTTATCAGCTTGTTTCGCATCGTCTAACTTTGTAAAGAATGGCGTCACACGCGTTGCTGTTTCTTCAGTATTTGTTAGAACGTTTTGTAACGTCTGAATATAAATTTGTGCCTGTTTTGGGTTGAATTTTGCCAATGTCTTGATTATCCTTTTTTAAAAATTTTTCGTTGTATGAGTTTTACTATCTCAACAATAATTATAATACTTATTCCCGCAAATAACACGATTGCCCATTGATAACTATCTAAATGAGAAACATGGAACACTGGGTTTAGCGCTGGAATAATAACTACTGCTGCCATAACAATTAGTGAACCAAGTAGTGCCCAATTAAATAATTTGTTTTGGAAAGCTTGTTTTCCAAGCATTGAACCATAAACTGACTTCACGTTAATGGCGTTAAACATCTGCATCAGACCCAATGTCATAAATGACATTGTCAATGCATCACGGTGTGCTTCTGCATCGGCTAGGTGAACTGGATAAGCTAAAGCAAAGCCATAAACTGATAATACAATCACAGCTTGCAAAATGCCTTGCCAAACAATTGCTGCGCCGACGCCGCCCGACAAAAAGCTTGCACTACGTCCTCGTGGTTTTTGTGTCATCACATCTTTTTGTGCTGGCTCAACACCTAAAGCAATGGCCGGCAACGTATCCGTGACTAAATTAATCCACAAAATCATGATTGGTGCTAAGATATGCCAACCTAAAAGTGTCATCACAAAAATTGAAATTACTTCAGCTAAATTAGATGCTAACAAGTACTGAAGTGCCTTTTGTATGTTAGCAAATACTTTTCGTCCCTCTTCAACAGCATGGACTATTGTTGCAAAGTTATCGTCAGCCAAGACCATATCTGAAGCACCCTTTGATACTTCTGTGCCTGTGATACCCATGGCAATACCAATGTCTGCTGTTTTCAGTGCTGGTGCGTCATTAACACCATCACCAGTCATCGCTACAACTTTACCCTTCTTTTGCCAAGCGCTCACAATTTTAACCTTATGTTCTGGTGCAACACGTGCATAAACACTGTATTTATGCACATTTGCTGCGAACTCGTTTTCAGTCATATTGTCCAAGTCGGATCCTGAAATGACAGCTGTTTCTTTGTCTTTTTCATCCAAAATACCTAGGCGAATCGCAATGGCGGCAGCCGTATCGCGATGATCTCCTGTGATCATCATAGAGCGAATACCCGCTTTTTTAGCCTCAGCCACAGCTTGTGCAACTTCTGGACGTTCTGGATCAATCAACCCCGTAAATCCAGTAAAGACTAACTCATTTTCGACTAACTCTGATCTCATCTCTTCTGGTACTGCATCAGTCAATTTGTAAGCAAACCCTAATACACGTAAAGCTTGTGTTGCTAATTCTGAATTAATTGATAATAACTTGGCACGAATGTCATCTGAAAGAGCCACAATGTTGCCAGCCATTTCGATCTTTGTGGCCCGCTTCAACAGCTCATCTGGGGCGCCTTTAACAGTTATAATATACCCATTTGGTGCTGGGTGAACTGTGGACATTAGCTTACGCTCTGAATCAAAGGGTATCTCCGCTAAACGTGGCATCTCCCTAAATAATGTGTCAATATCACGCTGATGGTTTTCATTGAAGGCAATTAAGGCTGTTTCTGTTGGATCACCGATATAGCCATTTTCAGTCCGTTTCGTATCATTATTTAGAGCTAAAATATCTGCCAAACGACCAAATGTACCTGATAGTGGTTCAGTAGTGGCTGCATCGGATATTTCTGCATTAACAACAATCTTTTCAACTGTCATTTTGTTCTGAGTCAATGTCCCTGTTTTATCGGAACCAATAATATCAGTTGATCCCAATGTTTCAACGGCTGGTAATTTACGTATCAAAGCATTACGTGCTGCCATACGTGTTGTACCAAGTGCTAGGGTAATTGTTACAATGGCAGGCAATCCTTCAGGAATAGCCGCCACAGCTAGTGAAATTGACGTCAAAAGCATATCAATAATTGTCTCGCGGCCACGTGCTAAGCCAACAACAAAAGTAATAGCAGCAATGAATAAAATCAAGTAGGTTAATATACGACCCAATTTGATCAGGTTTTCTTGTAATGGTGTTTTAGTGTCATCTGAAGATTCCAACATACCCGCAATATGGCCCATTTCAGTTGCCATACCTACACCGACAACAACACCAATACCCCGACCATAAGTGACATTTGTATTCATAAAGCCAAGATTTGCACGATCTCCCAATGGTAAATCAGTCGCTGTTAAGGTCGTAGCTACTTTATCAACTGGGACAGATTCCCCTGTTAACGATGCTTCTTCTATTTGTAATGAGGCCGATTCGATAATACGAATATCAGCAGGTACAATGTCACCTGCTTCTAAGCGGACCACATCTCCTGTTACCAACTCTGTTGATTTGACAGACATATCTTTGCCATCACGAATGACATTAGCATTGGGCGTAGACATTTCCTTTAAGGCATTAATCGCATCTTCTGCCTTAGCTTCTTGAAATACACCAAAAACGGCATTGATAATTACAATTGCCAAAATAAAGATGGCATCCACTAGTTCACCAGTAAAAGCTGCTACAACAGCTGCTACTAATAGAATCGCAATCATAAAATCTTTAAATTGATTAATGAATTTTTGAAAAAGTGTTGTTGAAACAGCCTCTTTAAGTTGATTCGGACCATCAGCAAGAAACCGCTGGTTCGCTTCGACTTGTGTCAAACCGTTCTTTTCATCTGTTCGTAAATCAGACAACACTTTCGTGACATCTTGATTATATAATGGCTGTTCTGCCATAATTTCCTCCTACGCATATTGCGTCCTTATACTCTGTGGGTTACTTCAAATAAAAAGACTCATGCAAATGTAACTGAACAAATTTGTGCCAGCCATTTACATGAGTCTCACCATTTAAGATAGTACCGGAACAAGTCGTTCGATATAAGCAATAAAGTATTGCTCGCTTTGACGGTATTATCGCGGAAAATCCGCCAGTTACTCCCTCAGGAAATATTATAAATTTATTGTACCAAAACACACGGCTAGACGCAAGTTTTGACTGCTCACTATCCTGATAATACGGACTGGCAAATTTTAAAAGGCACCACCGCCACCGCCGCCACCGCCGCCGGAATAACCACCAGAAAAACTACCACCGTTGCCGGAAACATTGCTCTCAAAACCAGCATTAGTTTGAATATTATTAGCCAAATTTACTGACCAGTTAGCTCCAAAACTACTATATATCATATATACTGGTAAATTAATCACTGATATATTAGCATCTTCAGACCAAAGTTTAAGTGTCTTTGCTACCTGATTTGCTTCACCAAAAATAACGGCATAAGCAAGTAATTTGTCCCATAGCTGTACATCAAGTACTGTTTTATTATCAAGATTTGCAATATCATGTAGCATCGCTGCAAAACCTGTCCACTGCCATTTTTCGGTGACACCTTCAGGAACAGTGAAAAATGTCGTTGATTGTTGTTTTAAAATTAGTAAACCTACAAGGCTCATAATAAACATACCACCCGCAACTAACCATAATTGCCAAATGTTACTATAGTTTGCCATGAATAACAGCCCAATGATAGCACTACCGCCAACAATAACTAATAATGACATCATCAAAATTTTAGTACTGGACACTTTATTTGTCGTCACTGAATCAATGATGCTGTCCTTAGCTTCAGCAGCGCTAATTTCGCGTTGAAAACTAGCGATACCGTTATGAATACGTTTTGACACACGTGATTCTGGTTTTTGAAACTCATATTGATACACATCTACTCGTTTTTTGCCAAAAATCATGTCAATTAACAAACTTTCAAATTGACGTAAACCGCTGTCGTCGACTACACGATAAACTGCATGATCCACATCACTAACATTCTGATAAGTAATCATAACTTTTTTTCGGGCGATTAAGTCCATTAAAGTGGCTACTATAACTTTAGATACATCAGCTTGTTGCTTAATGCGGGCGTTAATTAATGCTGGTCCCAAGTCATTTGGTATGTCATAAATGTGAACAGTTTCTATATTTATGCCACTCTTTTGCTGTGCATGACGTAATTGACTTCGAATACGGAACTTGTACCACACAATTAATGCAAACAGCGCTATAAAAGCAATCGGCAGCACAATAAAACCACAAATAGCAATCATTCGCAATGTTTTATTATGCTTGATTGTCCGTTCTGCTTCTGATTGCGATATGATTTTTGCGCGATGACCTGGCTGAATATTTGTGTTCAATGGCGTTTGCGACTTATCAAAATAGGTATGTAACTCTAACGTATGATTTGCTTTAACGCGTGCTGTTGTTACACGCAATTCTGCACGCTTTTTATTGATAGTCAGATGACCAATTGAGCTGCTGTGCACCCAACCTTTGAATATCTTTGCCGGTTGTTTAGGTAAGAACACAGTAATTTTAACATTTTCTAATGCTTGATCCCAATTTGAAATAATCCGCCAATTAAGTTCAGAGACATCGTCCCAATTTATAATGAGATCTTTTAACCGATAGGTATATCTGACCGTAATGTCGTCGTTTGCTTTAATTGGATAATAGACTTTTTCCTGCACACTTGAAGGCGTCTCTGACGTCACATACCCAATATTTTCGTCACCAACTCTTGGCGCAATTGGTCGGGCCTTTTCACCATTACGAGCAACGGTAATCGTTTGTAGTCCTCCCCACTGGTATGGCTTATTCCCATCAATAGGTTTTGTTAAACTTTCTTTTAGGTATATGCCATTCATATCATCATCAAACTTGTAAGTCACGGTCTTATCAATATCCGCCGTACCATTTTTTGTAATATGGACTTCTTGTTGGTAGTTTGTCACGCGATAATCTGCTTGTACAATTTCCAAACCGATCAATGATGTCAGTATTGCGGCAATTATAAACTTAATAAATGTCCTCATATTTTCCCCTTATTGCTCATATTATAACAAAAACTGGCCCTCAAACCAATGAATTTACCTGCCTGACAGTTGTTTTATTTAAAAACGATCGGCCATTCAAAAAAAGCCAACGTCACTTGTCAAAATAGCGTAAAATAAAAAAGTAAATTTTATTTGGAAGGAACAACAAGATCATCATCACTGATGATCTTGCTTACACTTTTTATCATGTCTGAAATCAGCACACATCCTATTCAAGAACGCCTACCAATTGCCCTCTTGCTGGCTACCAATTCCGGTTTCGTTGATGCTTACACTTTTCAGTATCACGGCGAACGCTTTGCTAGTTTACAGACAGGTAATATTATTCAAGCAGGTATCTCACTTGCCAGAGGCCAATTTAATTATGCCTCAAGCTTTCTATTGCCAATTCTGTTCTTCTTATTAGGCGCAGCGTTTAACAATATTATCAAACATCAATTCAAAGCCAGAAAATTATCCACCCAACAGCATAGTTTGATTATTGAAATAATTGGCATCAGTTTAGTTGTCTTTATTCGCACACAAATATCTAGTACCGTTTTCATCACATTATTGTCTTTTTTCTTAGCTATTCAATTAGATGCCTTTCCAAAAGTGCAAGGGTTACCTTTTACCAGTGTCATGTCAACAGGCAATTTACGTAATGTCGGTGCTAATTTAATCACTTATTTTTATACAAAAAATAGAACAGCCTTGCAAAATGCTAGCCTATTTTCATTAATTATTCTAGCATTTTTATTTGGCGCCTTTATATCCGCATTATTATCAACCTATCTTAAACACTTCACATTACTCGGTTCTAGTGTTATCTTAATGACTATTTTCGGCTTACTTTTTGATTATTCAAAAAAATAGTTGACAAATCTTAAGCTTATGAGTATTATAGAGTTTAACGATTTTAGAAATAAACAAGTTGAACAGAAAAGTAACAGTTAAGCAAAGCATAGAAAGCTAATGGTTGATGAAAATTAGCGTGCGTAAAATTGTGAAAATGACCTGTGATTGGTGTTAACGAATTGGTTTACCATTTAGTTGACAACGTTTTGGCCCGCGTTACTGGGCACACCATTCGGCTAGGATCATCTCCCGATGCCCGATGGTTAGTGAGCAAGCTATTAGTAATATTAGCTTACAACTCAGAATGGTAACGCGCTTTTTAGCCGCTTCTGTATTTAAATCTACAGTAGCGGCTTTTTTGTGTGATAATCACTATATTTTGCTTGTTTATTTTTAAAATCTATGTCGTACCATTACACAAACTATTTGGGAGAAGAATTATGAGTAAATTAACAAATTGGGTTATTGGTGGCGTAGCTGTCATCGCCATTGGCGGCATTGCCTATGCAACCTTTGGACACAAATCTGCTGAGAAATCAAATAACAAAATTGTAACGGTTGGTATTATGTCAGGATCAAAGCAAGATACTGACATTTGGAAGTCAGTGTCTAAAACAGCCAAAGATAAATATGGTATTACCCTAAAATTCAAGCAGTTTTCAGACTACAATCAGCCAAATAAAGCCTTGGCTGCTGGTGATATTGACATTAATGCCTTCCAACACTATGCTTTCCTAGCAGCATCAAACAAGGCAACTGGCGATAAAATTGTTGCAATAGGCGATACCGTTATCTCACCTATTCGTTTATATTCAAATACCTACAAAAAGGTGTCAGAATATAAAACAGGAGATACTATTGTTGTACCAAATGATACATCAAATGAAAGTCGGTCATTATATGTCTTGAAGGCTGCTGGATTGATTGATCTGAAATCTGGTTTAACCACAGCAACGGTGAAAGACATTACCAAAAACCCAAAATCATTAAAAATTAAAGAATTAGCGGCCGATCAAACAGCACGGTCGTTAACAGATGTACAAGGTGCAGTCGTCAACGGAACGTATGCGGATACTGCTGGATTAGACTATAAAAAAGCAATATTTGTTGAACCAATCAATAAAAATTCTCACCAATGGGTTAATATTATAGCAGCTAAAAACTCTGATAAGAACAAACAAGTCTTGAAAGATGTTGTTAAATCATATCATACACAAGCAACTAAAGATGCTATAAATAAAGCCTATGATGGCGTTGAACTTGCTGCCTGGGACACTGATTTTAGTAAATAATCGTTCCTCACTTAACTTAGACATTTAAAATGGAGACTACTTATGAGTAAGAAAACAAATTGGATTATCGGTGGTATCGTTATTGTTATAGCTGCTGGTGCCTACTTAACTTTTGGTCATCACAGCAACAAATCTTCTGCAAAAACTGTCACAATTGGTGTCATGGCTGGTGATAAAAATGAAGATGAGATTTGGAAGTCGGTCAGTAAAACTGCTAAAGATAAGTATGGCATTACATTAAAGACCAAAAAATTTACCGATTATCTCCAACCAAACAAAGCACTTTCTGCTGGTGATATTGATTTAAATGCTTTCCAAAACTACCCCTATTTGGCTAACTGGAATGAACAATATAAAACAAATATTGTCGCAATAGGTGATACTTGGACGACACCACTTCGAATTTATTCAGATAAATATAAAAAAGTTTCAAATATCAAGTCAGGTGACAAAATTACAATCGCTAATGATCCAACCAACGAAAATCGTGGTCTACACCTATTGGCCGAAGCTGGTTTAATTAAAATTAAGGATACAACAAAGGCAACACCAAAAGATATTACTGAAAATCCAAAAAATCTTAAGATAACCCCAGTCGATGGTTCACAAACAGCTTCTTCTCTAACGGATCCAACTATTGGTGCATCTGTTATCAACACAAACTTCGCAAAGTCAGCTAAACTAGATGTTAACTCAGCCATCTACATTGAAAAGTTAAATAAAGACTCTCAACAATACTTTAACTTTATTGCAGCTAATAAAAAGGATAAAAATAATCCAGTTTATCAGGACGTTGTCAAATCACTACAAACAGATAAAACAAAATCACTTGTGAAAAAGTTTTATGGTACAGCACAACTTACTGTCTGGGACTATAAAAAATAAATCATTGATTAACTAAGCAGCAATCTGCAATTCATTTTGCAGGTACATAATGTCTTATAGGAGAAAATACGATGAACATTCGTCAACAATACATGACACTCCTGGAACAACTCGTCGCAATACCTAGCGTCTCGGCTATGGAAACTCATCTGCCAGAAATTGCGACTATTATTGCAAATGAATTTCGAAAACTCGGCGCACAGGTTATTTACGATGATACTTATTTTGCACCCTTTATTCTCGCTAAATTTTTAAGTCGCAATCCCAATGCTAAAACGCTGGTTATTTACAATCATTATGATGTTCAACCAGCTGAACCATTAAACTTATGGCAGTCTGATCCTTGGCGTTTAACTGCACATGATGGTAAATTGTATGGACGTGGTGTTGATGATGATAAGGGTAATCTCACGGCAAGATTAGCTGCTATAGCAGAATATTTAATTGAAAATAACCAGGAACTGCCCATAAATATCACTTTTATCGTTGAAGGATCAGAGGAAACTGCATCACGCTATTTAACAGCATATCTGGCTAAATATCAAGATCAATTACAAGCTGATCTCGTTATTTGGGAATCTGGTGGTAAAAATGCCGAAGATATTATTGAAATATTTGGTGGCAATAAAGGCATTGTTACCTTTGATCTATCTGTCACAACTGCAGCTAATGACTTACATTCATCTCTGGCTGCAATTGTAGATTCTGCGCCAATGCGCCTATCTCGTGCCATTGCCACGTTGTTTGATTCACTTGGAAATATTGCTGTGCCACATTTTTACGATGATGTTGTTGAACCAAACGACCGCGAAAAGGCACTTGTACAAGCATTACCATTGACCAGAGAATCACTTATTGCACAGCACGGCTTAACAGTCCCACTCTATTCTGATCGGAATGGTGACAATCTCAAGGAAACATTATATTTTAAACCAACAATTAACATCGAAGGTATCACATCAGGTTATAATGGTAATGGTGTTAAAACAGTTTTACCTGCCACAGCTACCGCTAAATTAGAATCACGCTTGGTACCAAATATGTCCCCAGACTTAACTTTACAACGTATATCTGATCACCTACAGGCAGCTGGTTTATCCGATATAGTGATCACCAAGACACTTGGCCAACCCGGCTATCGTAGTGATATGTCTGATCCTGAGATATTACGTGTAATAGATGTCGTAGCTAATTATTATCATGTCTCACCGGTGGTACTGCCGACGTCCCCTGGTACAGGCCCTATGGCAATTATTCACCAAAGTTTACAAGCGCCTATTGCAAGCTTTGGCGTTGGTTACGCTGGGACAAAAGATCATGCCCCCAATGAAAACATCCGCTTATCGGATTATAACCAGCATATTGATGTCATTAAAGCACTCATAAAGCGCTACGAGCTGTAATTAAGTATCTTATCCATTGGTTTTAAAAAGGAGTCAATAAATGAGTAACCCCATAATTTCACTGAATCATATCGATGTTACATTTTATCAAAAAAGCGTACAATTACAGCCGTCAAAGACGTTTCTATCACAATCAATCGTGGGGATGTTTATGGCATAGTCGGCTATTCTGGTGCCGGAAAATCAACATTAGTTCGTGTCATCAACCTATTACAAGAGCCTACTAGTGGTTCTGTTATTATTAATGGTGAAACATTCTTTCAAGCTGATAACGATAAAAACAAAAAGTACGTATCAAGGCAAATGATTTGCGTAATCGTAGGCGAAAAATTGGTATGATTTTTCAACACTTTAATTTACTCAATGAACGCACTGTCACTGAAAACGTGGCTTTTGCCTTACAACACAGCAAGTTAACTCAGGATCAAAAAAAGTTAAAAGTCACAGAATTATTAAAATTAGTTGACTTAACAGACCGTGCTGAACAATATCCGTCACAACTATCAGGTGGTCAAAAACAGCGTGTTGCCATTGCGCGAGCACTAGCAAATGATCCTGAAATTTTAATATCTGATGAGGCAACTTCCGCATTAGACCCCAAAACTACGAATCAAATTCTAAGTTTATTAAAAAAGCTCAATGAAAAACTTGGTTTAACAATTGTTTTAATCACCCATGAAATGCAAGCTGTGAAAGAAATTGCCAATAAAGTTGCTGTGATGCAAAATGGTGAAATTATTGAACGTGGCTCACTACTTGATATATTTGCTCAGCCAACACAACAGCTAACCAAAGAGTTCATTGAAACAGCAACAAATATTGATAAAGCTATTGCAACAATTTCTGCGCAACCTTTGGTCAAAAATCTTAACGATAATGAACTATTCATCCGTTTGTCCTATGTCGGCGCAACAACAGATGAGCCTTTAATTGCTGGTTTATTTCGTGATTTCCAAGTCACAGCTAATATCTTATATGGCAATGTTGAAATTTTACAAAACACGCCAGTTGGTTCCCTACTTGTTATTCTATCAGGCACAGATGAGCAAATTAAGGCAGCAACATCAACTTTAGCCGATCATCATGTTGAAATTGAAATACTAAAAGGCGGTAAATAACTATGACAAAATGGTTTTCAAATACATTCCCAAACGTCGTTTATCAAGGTTGGACTGGTGATACAGGCTGGTGGACCTCTATTGTTCAGACATTTTATATGACTTTTTGGTCAGCTATTTTTGGTGGTATTCTAGGATTAATCTTTGGTATTGGTTTAATTATTACAGCACCAAATGGCATTGCGCCAAATAAATTATTGTTCTGGTTCTTTGATAAAATTGTTTCTGTCTTTCGTGCAGTGCCCTTCATTATTTTATTAGCATTCATTGCACCTTTTACAAAGTTAATTGTTGGTACTCAAATCGGAACAACCGCAGCTTTAGTGCCTTTAGCCCTTGGCGTTTTTCCATTTTACGCGCGACAAATACAAGTCGCTTTAGCAGAAGTTGATAGTGGTATTGTTGAGGCTGCTCAGTCAGTGGGTGCCTCGTTTTGGGACATTGTCTTTGGCGTTTATTTACGTGAAGGTCGCTCTGAAATTGCTCGTGTGTCGACAGTTACTTTGATTAGTTTAATCGGATTAACTGCCATGGCTGGTGCCATAGGTGCTGGTGGACTTGGTAATATGGCAATTGCTTACGGTTACAATCGTTTTGCGACAGATACAACACTTGTGGCAACATTACTCGTTTTGATTTTTGTCCTTGTTGTTCAACTGATTGGTGATTATTTAGCCAAAAAATTTAGTCATAAATAAGTTTTCAAATATTCGCCTTTGTTACAAAAAATAAACACTTTGAAAGTTACAATAACTTTCAAAGTGTTTATTTTTTATTTGGTAATTACCTGTTCAAAATATAATATATAAAGGTCACTAAAAGCGTTCAGGCTTTAGCACATGATTTTACCGTGTTAACGTAAATTCAAAACGTTCACCAACATAGTAGGAACGTACATATTCAAATGGTTGCTCATTTTGATCAAAAGATACTTGACGCACATTCAATATGGCATCCCCACGTCTAATTTTCAAAAGTTCTGACAAGCGTTCATTCGCCAAAGTTGCTGAAATCGTTTGTTCCGCACGTCCAGGTTGAATTCCTGCTTTTTCTAATGTCGCATACAAAGATTCGGTCAAATCATGGCGTGAAAAATGACTAATTAATTTTGCCGGTAATGTTGTTCTTTCAAGTAAGATAGGTTCATTGTCGCCCATACGCAAACGTTCCATCACCAAAATATCATCATCATCTGCTAATTGCAGGTGCATAATTTCTGATGCAGATGGTGACGTTATTTTATAACTAACTGTCTGTGTTTTTGAAATACGGCCAGTATTAGCCATTAGTTCTGTAAAACTCGTCATGCCTAATGCACGCTCAGATACTTTTTTCTCAGCCACATAAGTACCAGAACCAACTTTTCGTTCTAATAAGCCTTCATCAACAAGTGTCTGAATAGCTTGTCGTAGCGTCATACGCGACACATTAAAAGTTTCTGACAACTCGCGTTCAGCAGGTAACCGTTTCTGCGATTGCCACTCTCCGGCTTCAATACGTGATTTTATTTGATTATGAATTTGAATATAACGTGGTATGGCGGGTTTTGTCATTAATTTTTCCGTGCAAAGCGACGTCCCAATGAATAAGTCGCCTGTAGTTGCATATCTTCCTTATTAAAAATATTAAAGTCGGCATCTTTACCAGCAGACAAGTCGCCTTTTTGCGTTAATCCAAACTCACGCGCTTGATTGACTGAAGTCATTTGCACAGCATCATGAATATCAGCTGATGTAAACCGTTGTATATTACGAAATGCATCATCATAAGCTAGTACTGAACCAGCTAAATGCCCATTTTCAAGACGTGCTTGTTTATCCTTAACAACCACTTTTTGCCCACCAAGTTCTGAGACACCATCTCCTAAGCCTTCAGCACGCATTGAATCTGTCACAAGTTCTAATTGATGCGCACCCTTTAAGCGAAAGGCAATTTCCAACATATCAGGGACAATATGAAAACCATCGGCGATTAGTTCTCCTGTAATTGATGTTTCTAGCATACCATGACCAGTAACACCGGGCTCACGATGATGTAAGGGTCTTTGCGCATTGTACAGATGTGTAATATGCGACGCACGTGAATGTATCAATTGTTCACGCGTAGCGTTTGAATGACCAATTGATGGGATGATATGATGCTTTAACATAAATTCTTCAAAATCAGGTATGCCACCGTTTTCCGGTGCATAGGTTACTAATCTGATACGCTCACCAGATAACGCATACCACTTTTTAAGCAGCTCAGTATCTGGATCAATAATGTACTCTTCCGGTTGCGCACCCATAAATACCTTGTTAATGAATGGTCCTTCCAAATGAATACCCTGAATAACAGGATTAGTTTTAGCAACTTCATTAATGGTTACCAAGGCACGTTCGATATTTTCAGGTGATTGCGTTATTGTTGTTGGAAAGAGTGATGTAATACCCTCAGTAACCATTTTATTAACCATGTCGTTGAGTTTTTCAGCATCACCATCCATGGTATCCAATCCGTAACCACCATGCTTATGCACATCAATAAAACCAGGCACAATGAGCTTCCCAGTTGCTTCTGTGATCAGTTCATCATCGTCTCTTGGTGTAAAGTCAATCATATAGCCGACATCATCAATAACATCTGTGAAGCGTATAAAGGCATCTTTTATATGCTTTGAACCTGTATAGAGATCAATATTTTTTAATAATTTAGCCATGATATAAATATTAGCAAGCACGATACACTCATTGTGAGTAACAAAACAGTGTTTGCCATTCCTCCTATTTATTCTTAACTCTAATTATAATTGGTATAGACCGATTTTGCAAATTTAATCAATCAAAAAATCAAAATAAATTCTAATCATCTAGATTACTGACTGTACGATTGGTCCCAGCTGCATACTTATGGGCAACTTTTGAGGCTGCAGCCGCAGCTAATGCACCAACGATATCATCTGCAAATGTCGTCACTGCTGCCGTTGTTTTTCCTTTGCGATCTAATTCGCCAACTAACCCGACTTTTATTTTATCGATATAACCATAGTTTGTTACACCAATTGTATCAAAAGACATGGCAATCGCAGTGCCCAATGTTTCGTCCACACCAAACAACGTATCATCATTTTCAACCAAATCTTGTAATGGTGATTCTAACAAGTGCGCTTCCGCCAAACGATCTAACTCCAGAGCAACCCATATCTGATGCTGAACGACACGCTTATGTAAGAC
>AEMJ01000530.1 GCA_000166735.2 Leuconostoc inhae KCTC 3774
GCTTTCAACCACACCAGTCATAATATTTTGACGTTGATATATACCATTGGCTGGTACCATCGTGGACTGTTTAGATGTTTCCTCATCCACATGTGGTCCACCAAGTATTTTTTCAATATGTGGTGAAACATCCCATTTAAAAGTAGATTTTGTAAAATAATATATTATATTTAGCACCACAAAATAAAACAAAAAACAAAAAAAGCAGCTATCAATGATCCCCGTAACCAACGACCGTTTGCAAAAAAGCGATAGGCTAAATAAACTAAGTACCAGACACCGACAGCACTGACTGCGGTATAAATGCGCCCTTTTATCTTGGAGCTGGTTGTAAAATAACCTAAATAATGATTAATTAGATCAAGAATTGTAAACATTATTGGCCTCCCCCCGGAACATTATTTGCACGCGAGCTTGCTTCAGACGTTGATACTGATGGCGTACTAGACTCTGATACCGAACTTGAAGAACTGGCAGGTACGTCACTACTTGTTGCCCTTGGTGCTGTGCTGCTACTATTGGCAGAGGTATTCGCTGTACTACTTGTCGGCTGCTTAGCAGATTCATCTTCTTTTCCAGAAGGTTCATCATTACTACTAGATGTTGTTTTACTAGTGGTCAAATCTGAATTACTACTTGACGTAGACGATGACGGGCTTATACTACTTTGACGTGGTGCAGTTTGTCCACCTTCACTTGTTCCCGTTGCAACATTGACAGCTATATTCCCCGCACTGATAGCAACTATAAGTGATACAATAGCCGATGGTGTTAAAAAAGGTGGCGTTCTATATTTTTTAGACATTGTTTTCCCCAAATGATGTTAGATCTAGTAAAGTTGATACAACTTTCATCACTCTATTCTACCTTTTTCAGTAATGAGTTGCACCAATTTATCCCTATATGCAACGAAAACCCGCAACTGCTTGCGGGCGGACATGTTTTATAAAATATTTTAGGGAGATTTTATGTTTTGGGAGATTGAGATTGGAGAGAAGTCCGTTGATTCGTTGTTTGATATCAACACGAGTTGATGTATATAATATAATTGACTCAAATTAAATGGAGATTAAACGATGACACACTACAAAACTTATTTCATTGACCTCGATGGCACCATATACCAAGGTAAAACTAAGTATCCTTCAGGTAGGCGTTTTATTGAACGTTTACGCGACGCCCAAATCCCTTATCTATTTGTCACAAACAACTCAACCAAGAATCCAATTGATGTGGCGAACAATTTAACAATCAACCATGATATTCCCACATCACCCGATCAAGTGTACACAAGTGCTATGGCAACTGCTGATTATTTGTCACTACACATGCCCTTAAGCACTAAAATTTATGTTATTGGTGAAATTGGCTTAATCGAGGCATTGACTGCTGCGGGCTTCACAATTGTGACCGATACGTCTGCAAACGCTGTAGTCGTTGGTTTAGACCACCATGTCACTTATCAAAAATTAGCAATAGCAACCGAAGCAATTCAATCTGGTGCTAAATTCATTGCGACCAACGTTGATACAAATTTACCAACAGAACATGGTTTAATGCCTGGTGCTGGTGCAATAATAGCTGCTGTCCAAACAGCTACACAGACAGATCCGTTAGTTATTGCAAAGCCCGAATCCCCAATTATGACTGGCGCGCTACAACGTATGTCAGTCAAAAAAGCAGATGTTATTATGGTTGGTGATAATTACAACACGGATATTTTAGCAGGTATCAACAATAATATTGACACATTGCTAGTTTATTCTGGCGTGTCAACACCTGACCAGATTACACAAGTACTTAAAAAACCAACTCACGAAGTCCAGTCTCTAGACGATTGGATAATATAAAAAAATGGCTTGTTTCACGTGAAACAAGCCATTTTTATATTAAGCTAATTGATTAATTTCTTCTATTTTATTCTTATTAGGTCTGTAAAATAACAAATATAAGATAGCAGATACAACTGGAATAACAGCTGCAATATAATACAAATCACGGAATGGTAATTGCCCATGAAGCGCACCAAAGATGTATGGACCAACACCTAATCCTAAATCTAAACCGATAAAATAGGTTGACAAGGCAATACCAATACGATGGCTCGTTACTAACTTCAATGTAACAGCCTGTCCGTTTGACATAAATGTGCCATATCCCAAGCCAATAAATGCACCTGACAATAACAACATCCAAGCACTATTTGTCATACCAAGTATTATCAAACCAATTGTCAAACATATATAACTTGGATACATCACGTAATTCTCACCAAATCGATCAAATATGCGCCCAGACATTGGCCGTGTTAATGTCACTATGCCTGCATACACGACGAAGAAAAACGAGCTAATTGAAACAAGATTCAAAGTTTCTGCATACGATGCCAAAAATGACAATACACTTGAATAAGACAAGCCCATCAAAAATCCAATGAATGCAATCAGCAAAACCTTGTATTCAATAAAACTAGATATTTTCCATGATTTTAATTCATTTTTGTGTTCATCTGTTAACTTAACATTATTAATTTGAATTGCGAACAATGCAAACATAGAAATAGCAATCAAAACAACCGACATAATCACAATGAAATGGAATCCTGTCGCATGAAACAATAACAAACCAATGAACGGTCCAATAGCTGCTGCTAAACTCGTACTCAAGCCGTAGTAATTAATTCCTTCACCTTTACGTCGATCTGGAATAAACTCGGTTACAATGGCATTCAATGCTGTTGAAGTCATGCCATATGCAAATCCGTTTAATAAACGCACAATATCCAGCGCACCGATTGATGGAACGGCTAGATAAGCAATAGTCGTAATAAGGTAAAATATAACACCCCAACGCGCTACACGTTTACGCCCAATTAATTCGAGTTCCTTACCCATAATTAACCTTGCAACCAACGTACCAATAATATAAATACCTGATGCTAATCCTGCTTGACCAAACGACGCATGTAGCTCATTGTGGGCCATGACAGCTATGATTACCATCATCAAATAATAGACAAGATACACAATAAAATTAATAATTGTGATTATAATAAAACCTTTGTTAAATAATTTTTCTTCCATGAGTCATCCTTCGATATTCACCAACACAACAGTTATTGTTGTAAAGCTATGTTGGTGAAGGTGATAA
>AEMJ01000529.1 GCA_000166735.2 Leuconostoc inhae KCTC 3774
TCCCGCGTGTCTATGCTGCTGGTCGGTTAGACATGGACAGTGAGGGCTTATTGCTTTTAACAGATAGCGGTAAACTTAATCATGATTTAACTGATCCTGAAAATAAAGCCTATAAAACCTATGTTGTTCAAGTTGAGGGCATACCAACTAAAGCACAGTTGAAAGCACTAGAACAGGGCATTGAACTAAAAGATGGGATGACATTGCCAGCAAAAGTTAAACGTATCCCGTATCCAAAATGGTTGTGGGAAAGAGAAAAGCCGATTCGCGTACGTCAAAATCAACCTACCAGTTTTCTTCAAATTAAGATTAAAGAGGGGCGAAATCGTCAAGTTCGTCGTATGACTGCAGCAGTTGGAATACCAACGTTACGATTAATTAGAACGCATATTGATGCCTACCATATTGGCGATCTAAAACCTGGTATGTATCGCGTCATAAAATAAACTTATTTTTTGGTGCAAAGTGTTTTGAAACCGTTATAATGATAAAAGAAATAAAATATTAAATGAGGTGAGAGCATGGGACGTAAGTGGGAAAATATTAAAATGAAAAAGGCGCAGACAGACGGTGCTGCGGCCAAAGTTAATAGTAAGTATGGGATAGAAATTTATGTTGCTGCCAAGCAAGGGGGTAGTATTGACCCAGAAGCAAATTCAAATTTAAAGTTTGTCATTGATCGTGCCAAGCAAGCACAAGTACCAAAACATGTTATTGAACGCGCACTTGAGAAGGTAAGTGGTTCTGGTGATGAGACATTTATTGAAGGGCGTTATGAAGGATTTGGTCCCAATGGTTCATTAATTATTGTTGATACATTAACATCAAACGTTAATCGTACAGCGACAAACGTACGGACTGAATTTAATAAAAACGGTGGTACATATGGCGCAGCTGGATCAGTGAGTTATTTGTTTGATGAAACAGGCGTCATTGTTTTTGAGGGCAATGACGCAGATAGCATTTTAGAAACACTATTAGATGCTGACGTGGATGTTCGTGATGCAGAGCAACAAGATGACCAAATTGTTGTGTATACTGAACCAAGTGACTTACATAGGACCATTGAAGTGCTACGTCAAAGTGGCGTGTCAGAATTTTCAACGACAGAGATATCAATGTTACCACAAGCAGAAATGGCGCTTGAGGGGGATGACTTAGCAACATTTGAAAAATTGATTGATGTCCTTGAATCAGATGAAGATGTCCAAACAGTACATCATAACGTTGCATTGTAATAAATAGACAAACAAAATACGTGAGCACCTAATTTTTTAGATGCTCACGTATTTCTGTCTGTCAATAAAAAACCTGATTGGGGAAGGTTAAATTATGTACAAAAAGCTTAAACAAGTATTTATATTGATTGCAATTATTTTGGTTACAATCATTAGCGTGCGTTTTGTCAAAACTTACCAGAGTGAGATGTTCGGTGGGAACCGAGAAGTCATTGCAGTTAATCAAGCCACATTGAATTTACAAGATGACTTGCAAAAAATTGCTAAAGCAAAACAGGTACTCATTGCCAAGCAAATTGTGGTGACGCCTAAAAACAAAACTGGTCAACTAATTAATACATATCAAAAAATTGGCACTGGTCAATTACCTAAAAATTTACCAGAGCAAACCCATACGGCGTTGATAAAAAAAGTCCGGATACAGTGGTTTATGTCATTATCGGAAAAAATTTGTCAGCAGAACAATTAGTTAATTTACTCAACAAAACAGGTAATAATACCCAAGTTTTTAAAACAAATCAACAGCTGATTGTTTTAAAACAATTGGTACTTGTACCACAAACACTACTAGCCATTATTGTGCTGATATTTAGCTTTATTGCTTTGTTACTGGCTGATTATATTGCTGCCTTTAAAAAAATTGGTATTTTAAGATTAGCAGGGGAGAGCACAAGCCACTTTGTGTGGAAAAATACATATCATGATCTTGTCACTGTATTAATGACTGTAGGCGTTACAATGGTTGGCGCGATGGCATATTTGAGTTGGCAATCATTAGTTATGCCTATTTTTATTGAAATTTTATTAGTGAGCGTAGGATTCTTTATTGCTTTAATTGTTCTAGCGATTGCTTTCGTGGCAAGTACCTTCTCGGTATTAATGACAAGGCAACCAATTAATTTACTGATTAAAGGAAAAATGCCAATTCGTGGGTTCACAGCTGTCATTGTGACGCTACAACTACTGACAATCTTAGCGGCTATCTATGCGGTTTCTACAGTCGCTACTGCACAGCAAAGTGTGACACAGGTGAAGCAAGGGCAACAAGAATGGCGAAAGAATAGTCAATATTATGGTCTGACTGCCATTCAAGGTGAAGCAAGCGGGAAAGATTGGCAAGGTTTTTATCAAGCGTTACTTCGGGATCCAAATAATCTATTGATTGCGAATAATTTTGATTCTATATATGCATCAGAATACGGGACGAATGGGAAAGCGGCCATAAAAAATACCAATGGTTATTTACCAACTGCGTTTGCTGATGAAAATATGCTCTTTGTATCGCAAAGCTTTTTGAAAAAAGCGCATATTCAGATTTCGTCAACTTTGAATCAGCGACTAGCAGATTTGAAACAAGGTCAATATGGCTTGTTGATACCAGAAAGTCAAAAACAGAAACAAAATCAGCTAACTAGCATTTGGGGGAACTATTTTCAGCCGTCAAAAGTAGATATTAAGGCGGGTAATGGCATCAAAATGCAACAATTATCTGGTCTTTATCATCCTACTCACGCTAATATCTTTGCTTATCCGGTCTATAGTGCTGGGGGGGTGATATCTTCTAACCAAATCTATGCAAAGAATCCAATCATCGTGGTATTTGGCAGTCAGACATTTGATGAAAAGCATATTGGTCGATTGAATCAATACATTTATCAGACTTTAATCACTAATGTTAGTCGGACAAAACAGTTAGTAAAAAATATCATCTCGAATTAAGCATTGGTGCGTTTGCAAATGGTTACGAAGAGGCTAATCAGCGACTACATACGATGCAAACAAAGCAAACATTTTTGATTGGTAGCACAATTGTTGCTATTATCAGTTCAATTCTGTTAACTTATGTTTTGAATGTGATTTATTTTTATCAAAATCGTCGTAAATTTGTGATTGAACGTCTGTCAGGGATGAAAGCACAACAAATTCATGCGACTTACTTAAAAGTCATTGTTGCTAGCTCAGGTTTATTGGCACTTTTAGTTTGGCTCATGCATTTGCCATTGGTTAGTTTTTTGGTACCTGTCATTTATCTATTACTTAGTGGTTTGATTTTTGTATGGCAGGCTAATCAAGCTAAAGAACAACAAGTTCAGTATTTGAAAGGGGAGTAAAATGATTGAATTAAAAAATATTCATAAACAATTCGATGAGAAAGTGATCTTAGATGATTTTTCATACCAGTTTGAAAATGGCCAGTCGTATGCATTGACAGGCATGTCAGGTAGTGGCAAAACAACATTACTTAATATGATTGGCAAGATAGAGAAGCCAGACACTGGTGACGTGCTGATCGATCAGAAGCAGTTGCGCAAGATTCCAGAACAAGTCTATTTTCAAAACTATGCTGGTTATCTGTTTCAAAATTATGGTCTGATTGATAATGAAACGATTGAACAAAATTTAACTTTGGCATTTGTAGGTAAACATATCAAAAAGGCTGAGCAAAAGTCGCAGATGCTGGCCGCACTCAAACAAGTAAATTTGACCTTAGATCTGTCTCGGAAAGTGTATTCACTATCAGGTGGTGAAGCGCAACGTGTAGCGATTGCTAAAATTATTTTAAAAAAACCGATGATTATCTTGGCCGACGAACCAACAGCGGCATTGGATGAAAAGAATGGGCAAGAAGTTGTTGACTTGATGAAGCAGTTAGTTACAGATGATACAATTTTAATTGTGGCAACACATAACCCAATGGTTTGGGAACAATTAAATCAACGCGTGAAACTTGATTGAATAAGGAGAAAATGATGAAATTTGGATTATTTAGTATTGGATTGCAAGTTTTCGTAGCTTTGGTATCTATTTTTACTATGATGACACAAACGTATTTGCGGCAACCAGTAAAATTATTTTTGTGGCTGTTTCTACTTATCGCAGTGACTTCAATTATCATTGATGTGGTTAATTTGAAAAAAACGAATGTGTGAGTGGATCGCACCGCGACATTCATTGACTAACTATTGTCCTTCATCATGATAAG
>AEMJ01000528.1 GCA_000166735.2 Leuconostoc inhae KCTC 3774
CGCATGGCAATGTCATGCTTCAATAATGAATCTGACAAGTTTGCACGCACTTGAGCAGCTTCCATCTTGTATTGTGTTGCCAAGTTAGTTACTTCTTCATTAATTTGGTCTTCACTTGGCTCAATAGCTTCTGCCTTAACAATTGCTTCGAGAACAAGATTAGTTTTAACGCGTGTTTCTGCACCTTCTTCGAATTGCTTGTGCAAATCATCTTCAGTTTGACCTGAAATTTGGAAGAACATTTCACGTGAAATACCTTGTTGTTGTAATTGTGCCAAATACTGATCAATTTGACGGTGAACATCTTCATCAATCATTGCTTCAGGCACTTTATCACCATCAATTGATGCGTTATCAACTGCTTTTGTGATCACTGCATCTTCAAAAGCTGCTTGTGCTGATTCTGCCTTATCTTCAGTCAACTTCTTAGCTGTCTTTTCTTTCAATTCAGCTAAAGTTTCAACTTCTTCGTCAACATCCTTGGCAAATTCATCATCAATTTCAGGTAATTCCTTACGCTTCAATTCATGTATTTTAACTTCAAACAAGGCTTCCTTATTGGCAAGGTCTGCTGCTTGATAGTCTTTTGGAAATGTTACAGTAACGTTAACATCTTCCCCTGCTGAATGGCCAACTAATTGTTCTTCAAATCCAGGAATAAATTGACCTGAACCTAATTCTAATGAGAAGTCATCAGCTTGACCACCATCAAAATGGTCTCCATCTACTGAACCATCAAAATCAATAATAACAGTATCGCCATTTTCAGCCTTAACTGAAGCTTCTTGCAAAACCAATTCAGCTTGACCATCTTGTAAATGCTTAATTTCTGCTTCAACATCAGCATCTGTTACTTCTGTGTCTGCTGCTTCAACTTCGAGGTTTAAGTATTCGCCCAACTTCACTTCAGGTGCAGTTGTAATTTCAGCTTTCATTGTCCAGTCTTCGCCTTTGTTCATTGACACTGGTTCAATGTTAGGACGTCCGACTGGTGTGATACCAGATTCATCAACAGCTGCTTCATATGCAGTTGGTAAAACAATATCCATTGTCTGTTGGTACAAAGCTTCTTCCCCAAACTTTGAGAAAAAGAGTGTCTTGGTTACTTTTCCCTTACGAAATCCAGGAATAGAAACGTCATTCTTGTTTTGTTGAAAAGCTTTTTCTAAGCCTGCTTCAACTTGTGCGCGTGAAATTTTAAATTCTAATGTGCCTTGGTTCTTTTGATCCTCAGCTGCTGTCCAGTTAGACATTGTAAGTCCTCCAAATGTTTTAAATACCTTTTAATTTTATCTTAAATACGACTAAATCACAACAATTTTATCTTATTTGTTAAAAGTCATCTATATATTAGTATGATCATGTCAATTATCACACTTTGTAAAGTTCATTTGAGCACCGATTTCTACATAAAAACCGCTTGAATAGAAATAACTAATTCAAGCGGTTTTGTTAAAATTATTTTTGGTATTATTGTGCTAAACGATAGACATAATAATATGGATAGCCATTTTTGGAAGCAAATTGATTGTATTGTACTTCTTGGACTGCTGTCCCTTTTTGTCCTTGCGTTATATAGCATGTTGAGATGAACAGTGGATTATCTAAGTTATTTGTGATAATACCAATGTGTCCAGCAGCACCGTCACTATGTCCTTGTTGCCCCCAGATAACAATATCACCACGCCTTGACAGCCAACCATAAGGATCATTGTTATCAATGAGCTGGTAGCTGTTATCTTTTAAATAAGCATGAATTGCCTCGGTATTATACAACCATGTAAATGGTGTACCACCAGCATCACGAATGGCTTGTACAACAGATCCGGAACAATCAGCTGTACCATCTGTTCCATTACGAGAACCATACATTGAATAAGTTAACTTTCCCTTACGACTTTCGAACCAATCAATTAATTTATTCGTGTTCACTTTAAAATTAACTTTACTTTCCTGCAGGTCTTGTTCGAGTACATCTTTTATAATAGTGCCATTGTTAAGTTCAACCGTGTACAGCCAGTTTGACTGTTTGTTAGCTGTTACGCTAATTATCTTAACATTTTGCCCAGCGTATTTTTTAAATTATGATTACCATTAACTGATTGGTCAGCATTGTTTGTGATATACACACTCGTATTTTTTTCATATCTAGCAGTAGTTGGATTTTTTAGATTGGATTGAATCAGCATCTCCATCTTTATTGAAATGATAAATTTTATCCCCAATAGTCACTGATTGATTACGGACTTGTTTGAAGTCAGAACCATAATATTCAAGCCCTGTTGTACTATATTGACGTAGACCTTTAAATGCATCTCCGTTAGCTTTCATATAATAATACGTGTTGCCTGTTTTCACATAGCTATTTCGAATTTGCTTGTGATTAGCGTCATAACATTCCATATTTGAACCATAATAACGCACACCGGTCATGGCATGCCCATTATCATCAAAGAACATCAATGAGCCATCCAACCAAGCGTAATTATTGCGCACCTGCTTATAATTATCATCATAATATTCCAACTTACCATTGACTATCCGTGTACCCTTAATGGCATCTCCATCTCCATTGAAATAGTACGTTGAACCATTAGTCGTAGCGTAGTTATGACGGACTTGTTTAAAATCAGAACCGTAATACTCAAGCCCCGTTGCACTATATTGACGTAGACCTTTAAACGCATCTCCGTTAGCTTTCAAATAATAATAAGTATTACCTGTTCGCATATAACTATTTCGAATCTGTTTATGATTAGCGTCATAATACTCCATATTTAAGCCATAATAACGCACACCAGTCATGGCATGCCCATTACCATCAAAGAACATCAATGAACCATTTAACCAAGTATAATTATTGCGTACTTGAACGTAATTAGTGCCATAAAATTCTAACTGACCGTTGGTTTCTCGTGAGCCTTTAAACGCGTCACCATTGCCAGTCAAGTAATATCTTGAACTACCAACGGTTGCATAATTATTACGAATTTGCTTGAAATCAGCCCCATAAACTTCCACGCCACCGCTATAGTGTCTCACACCAGTTAAAGCGTGTCCGTCAGACGTATCAAAAAACATCAGCGTGCCATTAGTCCAAACATAACCATATGCCATTTGACCAGACTTCATATCGTAAAATACAGTTTTATGTGCAAGTGTCGTCAGACCTTTTGATTGCACCCCATTGCTGGCAAAATTATACCAATGCCCATCAATTTTCTTTTCACCAATGATAGCTGCGCCATTAACATAGTACTTGGTCACACCATTTTCACTGGACCAGCCATCTTTATGTACAGGTTTATTCGTGTATCGTTGTAAATCTTGTTCCAATATTTTAGCTACAACAACCCCGTTGTCCAAAGTAATCTGGTAATAGAAATTTGATGATAACTGGTGGTATCGTGTGACTTTAGTTATCGTACCACTAAAGCCACGATAAGCAGAAATATTTTTGCCATCAGGATCATGGGTCGCGTCTTTTTTTATCTCGACGCGATTATTGATACTAAATGCACTTATTTTATCAAAAGAAACAACGCCTTGTTCTAAGACATTAGGAACTACCATGCCATTATCTAATTTAACATCGTATGCATAATCTAAATTTGCATGCTTTGGCGATATGACATTTGTCACCACGCCTGATTGATCACCGTAATTTTGAAGTTGTGTGCCATTGGACGTTTTTGCTGAATTAGTCAATGTGATTACAGAACCGGTTTTAAATTTAGCTTGGTGTACTTGAATAGACTTTGTTGACGGCGTCACATTATAATTATCATTTTGTCTCGACTCATTTATGGTTGAATTTGGTGTCTTAGTGCTTGGCGCTTGTGATGTACCACTCGAACCTGATGCTATTGTACTTGGCACTTGTGTCGATACATGCGCTGTATTTTCAGCAGCATTAACCGTAGACATGGTGCCCAGAACGCCACCAATAATTATTGTTGAAACAAGTAGTTCTTTCACTCGCAATTTTTATTTACCAAAACAGGAAAATCTCCCTTTCTCCATCTCACTTTTGACGTGATTATTTATAACATAATATATCATACCATAATCGTTATTCGCGTAAACTTCTTTTTTGACATATATGGCATATAAAAAGCGCCTAAGCGCTTTCATCTTATAGAGTCATTTTTTCTAATCTACCATCACGATCTGCTGAACGTAAATGCAAATAATATTCTTTACTATGATTAAGTTGATGTTGTTTAAGTTGTTTTAATAATTCTTCTGGCCTGTCTCGCACCATCATCCAAGAAATAACTAATTCCGGATTGCAATCGTTTATTACTGCGTGTTCAGGTGATAAAGCAAGCAAAAAGGCACCGCCACCTAAAAACGGCTCAAAATATGTTCCAAAGTGCTCTGGAACATACTTCGCCAATTCTGGTAACAGTTGCCTTTTCCCACCGACCCACTTTATAAAAGGTCGTAATTCAGCTAGTTGTTGCTTGTTGCTTGTTGCTTGTTGCTTGTTGCTTGTTGCTTGTTGCTTGTTGCTTGTTGCTTGTTGCTTTGTTGCTTGTTGCTTTGTTGCTTGTTGACTTTGTT
>AEMJ01000527.1 GCA_000166735.2 Leuconostoc inhae KCTC 3774
GGTTTGGTACTGATTATTTATTGGCACAATTATGATGGCGATGTTGCCAATTAGTTTATACGGTATGCTATTTAGTTTTATGGTTATTCAACTTGGCGCGGGCTTCTGGTTTGGTAATAATATGACCTATGCAATTAGTCATGTACCCACCGATTATCAAAGTGCAGGAAATTCGATTTTTACAGCTACCAATAATTATTCAGCGGCAGTTGGTATTGCTTTAGCTGCAGGCATCATTTCAATTTTCCAAAAGCATGCAGACTCTGCCAA
>AEMJ01000526.1 GCA_000166735.2 Leuconostoc inhae KCTC 3774
CGCACGGTTTGGTGTTAAATCAGTATCCAAAACAGGTTCTGTCATGCCTAAAATGCTCAGTGCATCATCACCAGGCTTAACCTGATCACGGTCATTAAATACATATATACCCGTGTCAAAATCTTTTGGTGCAATTTTTATTGTCAAATCCAATTTCCTGCAACGCCACCAACATACCATTAGAATCTTCACCACGTAATTTAACAGGTTTTAACTCGATTAATGCACCTGTTTCATGATTAATAATGTGCGCGCCAACTTTTGCTAGCACAACTAGTTGTCCTTCAG
>AEMJ01000525.1 GCA_000166735.2 Leuconostoc inhae KCTC 3774
TCATGGGCAATATCCCACATCATTGGTGTTTTTGACAATTCCTGGTGCAAAGGCATTAACTGTGATGCCAAATTGGGCTAATTCTTTAGCTGTTGTTTGTGTGATACCACGAATAGCAAACTTTGTTGAACCGTAAACAGTTAAATTAGGGTTCCCTTCAACACCAGCTTGTGATGTCGCGTTAATGATTTTACCACCATGTCCCAATTCTTTGAATACTTCTGTAGCAGCCTGCGTTCCCCATACAACACCGTTAACATTAATACCCCAAGTCC
>AEMJ01000524.1 GCA_000166735.2 Leuconostoc inhae KCTC 3774
CTCAAATTGGTAATGAGCGGGTTACTAGCTATCGACATATCTGTTGATCCTAATCGCGCTTCAATCAGCGCATTTCCCTGAAATTTTTGTCCACGAACATCACGTGCTTCAAATTTTCCATCTACTGTTGATACCTTGATATTTGCAGCAGTCACCTCAAAAAAGGCCGGCTTTAATCAATGCTTTGAGTTGCTCTACTCGTTCTAATGGTGGGCCAACTGACACACGTATATCTAATGGCTTAAACCGTTTCACAAATTTTTCATAATCATCTGCTGAAAAATAATCTTGTGCAATCACGTCACGTACCAAA
>AEMJ01000523.1 GCA_000166735.2 Leuconostoc inhae KCTC 3774
ACATCATACACGTATAGGGGTGAAGAAATTCATCATTTCCCGGCATCAGACACATGGTTTGATGGATTAGATGTTAATTGTGAAACATTACCTGGTTGGGATGAAGACATTACCGAAGTGCAGTCTTTTGATGCTTTACCAATTAATGCTCAAAATTATTTAAAACGAATCTCAGAATTATTAGAAGTTGAATTATTAAGTTTTGCTGTTGGTCCAAAACCAGAAGAAACGCATCTTTTGAGTGCAGTTTGGCAGTAAGCTATCAGAGTAAGGGGTAAGTAGAGACATGGAAATCCAAACTGCCGATTTGCTTTTTGTGCCAAATCAACATCATGATATGGACGAAGCAATTGCTGCATCAACTGGTAATTATGTTCATGTTGCTATTGCCATAGATAGTAAACACGTGATTCATGCAAGCCCGCGCTATGGCGTTGTGAGACAAACACTGGCTGTTTTCTTAAATGAATCTAATCACGTGGCTGTCTATCGACCAAGAGTTGAAAATAGTGATGGCGTTGTGGCACGTGCCTGCCAATTTGAACATCAACCTTATAATTTTTCATTTTATAAAGATGAT
>AEMJ01000522.1 GCA_000166735.2 Leuconostoc inhae KCTC 3774
AACTGATTTAGCAAGTATACGCGCTATAATTCAAGCAGGAGCTGACAAAGTGTTTTTGAACTCAGCAGCTGTTACTAATCCTGATATTATTCGGCAAGGCGCAGAGGCTTTTGGTTCACAGGCGATTGTTGGGGCAATTGATTCTAAATGGAATGACAATTTAAAGAAGCACCAAGTTTATGTTTCTGGGGGAACCAAAGCCACCAATCTAGAAACAATTAGTTGGGCAAAAAAATGGTACAGTACGGTGCTGGTGAATTATTAGTGACAAGTATGAATACTGATGGTACTCAAAATGGCTACGATATCGCATTATACCAAGCACTAACTCAAGCAGTTAATGTGCCAATTATTGCTAGTGGTGGTGCGGGGAAAAAATCTGATTTTAAGACTGTATTTAAATCTGGGCATGCAGATGCTGCGTTAGCTGCCTCCGTATTTCATTATGGCAAGATAGCAATATCTGATTTAAAAGAAAGTTTATATCGTGAAGGGTTGGTTATGAGGTTATGACAATTGAGCAAACACCTGATTTTAATAAGCCTTATCAAAACAATCTCGTGCCAGCCATTATAACTGATGTCACAACTGGCGCTATTTTGATGTTGGGATATATGAATGAAGCGAGTTATGCATTGACAAAATCAACGGGTGAAACTTGGTTTTGGTCACGAGAACGTGCTGAATTATGGCACAAAGGGGCAACTAGCGGTCATACACAGCAAGTTGTCTCTATGACTTTGGATTGTGATTTAGACACAGTACTTATTCAAGTGATACCAAATGGCGTAGCATGTCACACAGGAAGGTATTCATGTTTTTTAATCCTGTAATTGATAATGATTTTAGAGTTAACACCTGAACGCTATTGTCAAATTAATGAACAGCAATAGCGTTTTGTTCAAGGAGAAGTAATTATGATGCAACAATCAATTGAAGCACTTTATAAACAGGCACTGAACCGCAAAAATAAGCCAGAAGAAAGTTCATACACAAATTACCTTTACACTAAAGGGTTAGATAAAAATTCTAAAAAAAATTGGTGAAGAGTCAACAGAGGTGATCCTTGGTGCAAAAAACACGAATGATGAACTAATTTATGAAACTGCTGATTTATTGTTTCATTTAATGGTATTATTAGTTGAAAAGGATGTCACACTTGATGACATCAAAGATGAACTAGGTTCTCGTCAAGGACAAGAATCACGTTTGCATGAGCGTAAAGATTGGAGAGTTTGAATAATGAAAGAATCAATTAAGAACATGAAAGCTTATCAGGCTGAATTACCTGCTGAAGCTGTTAAAGCTAAATATGGTTTATCACACTTAGCACGTTTGTCAGCTAATGAATCAGTATATGGATCATCACCAAAAGTGTACCAAGCAATTAGAGCAACAGCTGCTGATATTTTGGGATACTATCCAGATGGTCAAGCTACAATCTTGCGAGAAGCAGTTGCCAAACATGATAACGTGGCGCCTGAGAGTTTGGTATTTGGTGTCGGCGCTGATGAATTGATTCAATTATTGACACGGACAGTATTAACGCCAGGATCAAATATTATTATCCCAGATCCAACATTTGGCGAATATGCCATGCATGCACAAATAGAGCAAGCTGATACAAAAAAATACCAGTGAAACTAGAAACGGGTCAAGTTGATTTCGATGCCATGTTAGCAGCAGTAGATGAGAAGACGACAATGGTATGGCTGGCTAACCCTAATAATCCAACGGGTGTGTTTGAAAAGCGGTCAGACATTTTAGCTTTCTTGGAAAAGTTACCCAAGACAGTGACATTGGTCGTTGATGAAGCATATTATGATTTTGTTGATGAGCCAGATGCAACTGTTGCGATAGATGTCAAAAATTATACTAATCTTGTTGTTTTGCGTACTTTATCAAAAGCCTACGGTTTAGCAAATTTACGAGTTGGTTATGGTATCATGCAAGAACCATTGTATGGTGTGATGCAAGCAGTGCGTTTGCCTTATAACCTCAATACTTATCAAATTGTTGGCGCTACTGCAGCGGTTGAAGATCAAGATTATTTGAATCAAGTGGTCACAAAGACACAAGTTGAAAGAAAGCAGTTTCAAACATTTTTACGTGACAATAACTTGACTTTTTATAACTCGCAAACTAATTTTCTTTGGATTAAGGTTGGTGATACGAAAAAGGTTGGTGAATATCTACTATCTCAAGGTTACCAAGTCAATGATCATTTAAATTCAGAATGGATTCGAATTGCTTTAGGAACATCAGAAGATAACGTTGGGATGCGAAAAGCCATTTTAACCATTATGAAATAATTAATTAAAGGACAATAGTGTCCTTTTTATTTTGATTATGATGTAATATAGGCCTAGTGGGGATAATAATAACATTTTGATTATTTTACGCTATCTAACTACTTTGTAATATGGTAAAATGAATAAGTAAAAGACGGTTTCACTCATAATGTTCGTTTTTTACTAAAAAATAAAACGTATACTCACAGAGGGACACTCACGGATAGGCGCAAACAAGCCACTGTTGATTTTTTGAATCGCAGGGCTTTCTCCGATAAACCTATCCCGTCTGAAAGCAGCTGAGGATGTACTAGGAGAAAAATATGTCTGGTGTAATTGTTGTTGGTTCGCAATGGGGCGATGAAGGTAAAGGAAAGATAGTTGACTTTTTTTCGGAAAATGCAGATGCAGTTGTTCGCTATCAGGGTGGCAATAATGCTGGGCATACAATCTGGCATGGTGAGACTAAATTTGAACTTTCTGCGTTGCCATCGGGAATTTTAACTAAAGGTCAGTTAGCAATTTTAGGCAATGGCGTTGTCGTTAATCCTGAAGCATTGCTTGCAGAAATTGACAAAGTTGAATCAAAGGGTATTTCGATTGAAAATTTGCGTATTTCTAATCGTGCACATGTGATTATGCCATACCATATTGCACTGGATAAAGCAGCTGAATCAGCATCAAATAATCGTATTGGTACGACTAAAAAAGGTATCGGCCCGGCCTATACAGATAAAATTTCTCGTGTGGGTATTCGTATAGCTGATTTAATTGATCCAGAGGTTTTTTCAAAACTGCTTAAAGAATACTTACCATTTAAAAATGATCAGTTGACAAAATTATACGGTGAAGAAGCCTTAGATTATAATGATATTTATAACACTTATGTTGAATATGGTCGCTTATTAGCACCGTATGTGACGGATACTTCCTATTTGTTAGGGCAACTAATGGCTGATAAAAACGTGTGGTATTTGAAGGCGCACAAGGAATCATGTTAGATGTTGATCATGGCACGTATCCTTATGTCACAAGTTCAAATCCAACGGCCGGTGGTGTGATGAACGGTGCTGGTGTTGGACCTAAACAAATACAAGATGTTGTCGGTGTGATTAAAGCCTATACATCACGTGTTGGTGAAGGGCCATTTCCAACAGAGCTTCATGATAATATTGCGGCACATATTCGCGAAGTTGGCCATGAATACGGGGTTGTGACTAAACGCCCACGGCGTATTGGTTGGTTAGATGCAGTGGCATTACGCCATGCGGTTCAAGTATCTGGTTTGACTAAATTAGCAATTAATTCATTAGATGTGTTGTCTGGCTTGAAAGAATTGAAAATTGCG
>AEMJ01000521.1 GCA_000166735.2 Leuconostoc inhae KCTC 3774
ACCAATACTTCGTCAAAAGGCTGATGTCGTGGTGTTATTATCTCATTTAGGATTACCAACAGATGAACATTTAGGTGAAAAATATGACATTGATATTATTATTGGTGCACATACACATCATTTGTTAGAGCATGGTAAAATGGTTTCAGGGACTTTACTGGCGGCAGCAGGCCGTTATGGTAATTATGTCGGCGATGTTTCTTTAGAAATATCAGATGATGGTCATATTTTGAGTAAAAAGGCAATCACGACACCGACGTATGAAATGTCGGAAGATGATGAGGACTATCATTTCATTCATGGCTTATTAAAAAAGGGACAAAGAGCTTTGACCACGCGATATGTGACGCAGATACCACGAGATATAACAACCGATGAACAAAGTTATGATGCGATGAGAGCTTTAAAGCAATATTTTGATGCACCGGCAGCTATGCTATCAACTGGTATGTTTGTTGAAGATTTTCCAAAGGGCCAGTTGAATCAATATGAGTTGCTCGAAAGTATGCCACATGCGATTAATCCGATGTTAATGACACTTAAGGGACAAAAGATTATTGAGTTGTTCGAAGAACTTGATTCGCAACGAGAATGGTTATCAACTTTAGCGATGAAGGGTAGTGGATTTCGTGGCAAAATTTTTGGTTATATGCGTTTTGATGGTATTGATAGACAAAAAAATGGTCAAATTCTGTACCAAGGTAAAATCATTCAGCCTCATCAAAATTACCAAATTGCTACACTTGACCATTACAAATGGGTACCATTTTTCCCTGTGATACAAGATGCACCAGTAAAAATCGAATTGCGTATATTATTAAGAGAATTGATGGCGCAATATTATAAGAAAAAATACAGTAACGTATAGTGTACTGTTAAAAGAGAGGCATTTAATGGATCGTGAATCGTTAAAAACACAAACGCTATTACAACAAGAAGAACGTAAGATGGCATATCAAGTTATACGCCATGAAAATAAAATAAGCATTGATAAATTAACGTTAGAACTTGTTGAAAATTTTAAAGAAGCTTTTAATACTGAAAAATTGGCCATACGTTATACACCATTGTTAGCGCAATATGATTATCTTGTAGGTGATATTTCAGCTGAACAGTTGCGTCTTAAAGGTTTTTATCGCAACGAAAAACATGTACCAAATCAAGATAAAATAGAGACATTGCAGGACTATTTGTATGAATATGTTAATTTTGGCGCACCTTATTTTGTATTAGAAAATATTAATCCGCGGCAATTGGAACAGGAAGATCGTCCTAAAAACAACAGGCGAACACATAAAAATAATCATAAGCGTTCACCTGAAAAGGAAAAAACAAAACAAGCGTGAGAGAAAAGCCACAAAAAAAAGAGCAACCAAGTAACAAAAAACCAAGTAAACGGCCTTTCATAATTAAACAAAAATAACAGCCTGAGGCTGTTATTTTTGTTTAATTATGAAATATAAAAAGCCACAACCGAAGCTGTGACTTTTTATAGCTCGTGAGAGAATCGAACTCTCGATTCCGCCGTGAAAGGGCAGCGTCTTAGCCGCTTGACCAACGAGCCATGGTCAGTGATGCTTGTTTCTACCAAACAACTATACTAGTATAACAAAAATTATTCACTCGTCAATGACTATACTAAAATTGTTAGCTTTTGGTGCGACATAGGTTATTGAAAGACGCTGTGTGAATCAAGAATTAGTTAAGAGGAACATCGACAGCCCAATTTTCGGGTCCTTTTTCATCCCCATATTGAATAGCAGTTAGCCGGTCGTACAATTTTTGTGTCCATGGACCAACTTCTGTTTCTGAATAAAATACATGCTTATTACCATGATGTGTGATTGAACCTACAGGAGAAATAACTGCTGCGGTACCCATAGCCCCTGCCTCGGTGAATTGGTCCAAGTCGTTAATTGAAATGGTCGTTTCTTCAGCTTCAAGTCCAAGCTCCTTTGCGACCTCAAGAAGTGAATATTTTGTTACTGAAGGTAAAATTGAAGGTGACTTTGGTGTTAAGAAGCGGCCATCCTTTGTGATACCAAAGAAGTTGGCTGAACCTAATTCTTCAATATTCTCATGTAAACGAGGATCTAAATAAACAACATCAGAGTATCCAGCAGCATGTGCCTGATCGCCAGCAAGCATTGATGCGCCATAGTTACCGCCAGCTTTAGCTGCACCCGTACCACCGTGAGCAGCGCGGTCATATTCATTAGTAACGTAGGCTGTTGGTGTTAAGCCACCTTTATAGTATGCACCGACAGGTGTTGCATACACCTCAAAAACATAATTATCTGCAGGATGAACACCAACAACTGGCCCACCACCAAATTCAAATGGTCGAAGATAAAGTGTTGCACCAGTGCCATATGGTGGAATAAAATCTTTATTTGCCTTTGTTACTTCCTGTAGGGCACGTAAGAACAATTTTTCAGGAACCGGAGCCATCATTAATCTTGCAGCTGAATTTTGTAACCGTTGTGCGTTTCGATCAGGGCGAAAAAGATTTGCACCACCATCTTGACGTCTGTAAACTTTCAGACCCTCAAAAATATTTTGCCCATAATGAAGGCCAGTGGCTGCTTCATTCACTGGTATATTTGAGTCAGTCTCTAGGCCGCCTTCACTCCATTTACCATCTTTAAAATATGCGCGGAATCGATAAGGCAAATCATGGTATTCAAATCCGAGTTCTGACCAATTAAAATCTTTGGGTTGCGCTTTCTTCTGTGACATTTTCTTCTTCTTTCTTATAAAAATATAATAATTTTACTATAACGCTTATAGCATAATTAAACAACATCTAAATGTAAATCGTTTGGCCGCGTTTTACCAATCTTTTTTAAAGCATAGTACATTGCCATACTTCCAACTATTGGGACTACAATACCAAATATTGCGACAAGTAGTAGTGCCCGAGGATCTGATGAAGCTAATGCGATTGGGGCAATAAAACCATTTAAACCAAGTCCAGCAATAGCAAATGGGACTTTTAAATTAAACACACCAACAGCGACCATGGCTGATATACCAGCTATGAAAGCTGGACCAAACATAAGTAATGGGCTTTTTAATAAGTTAGGAAATTGCACTTTTGGTGTAACGATTGTTTGAGCAATATTTGCACCGACATTATTTTGTGTCCAACCCATAGCTGTATAAACAACGAATCCAGCGGTAGTACCAATTAAAGCTGCACCTCCCGAAAGTGGATCTAGCATTACTGCAATCGCAAGCGCTGCAGAAGAAGCCGGTGTCATTAAGAAGAGAAACCAAACAACCGAAACGATGAATGAGCCAAGGAAAGGATTGACATTCATTGTCGAAGCCAATGATTCTGATATCCAGTTTAGAAAGGGTGTCGTTACTGCTGCTGTGCCTAAACCAAAGAATGTTCCGGCAAGAGTGGCACCTAGCGGTACAAGCATCATGTCTAGCGGTGTCTTACCTGTTAACCAATTGCCTACTAATACAGCTAATAAGGCTGCTAAAACAGCAGAGATTGGTTGGCCGGAAGTCAATACAATTGATCCAGCAGCCTGATCTGCTACCCATCCTGTTGCTGTGTGAGTTTGTGGTGCTACAGCTGAAGTAAAGTAAACAGCGTTTGAGCCAACTGTGGCAGCAATCAGAGCAGCACCAGTAGTTAAAATATTAGCACGCATCATGATGGCAATACCAACACCAAGTGCAGGGGCAAGTAATTTTTGACCCATTAGACCAGCTTGCACTAATGGCGTGTATCCAATTATATTTCCAATTGAAGACATCAGGAGACCCATGCCAAGGACAGCAAGAATAGCATTGGAAATGCCAGTTGAGACATCAAACACGACATCGCGAACGGATGAGGGTGATTTTTCTTTATTACTTAATGACATTTTGTCATGTTTAGCTGTTGTGAGCGGGGTTGCTTGATTCATTATCGATCCTCCTAAATGTTGTTCAGTTAGTGATAAAACTATTTTTACAACTAACAATTGAACTGGTTCTTGAAATGTATAAAAAATAAAATAAAAAGAGACGCTAGTAAATTACTAGCGCCCCTTGAAAACATTGAGAAACTCAACATGTTCACGCCAGTTAAGAAAATGACTTCTCAACTGGT
>AEMJ01000520.1 GCA_000166735.2 Leuconostoc inhae KCTC 3774
GCCAATATTGCATCAAAAAGCTGATGCCGTGGTGCTGCTATCTCATTTGGGATTACCAACGGATGAACGTTTAGCTGAAAAATATGATATCGATATTATTATTGGTGCACATACACATCATTTGTTAGAGCATGGTAAAATGGTTTCAGGGACTTTATTGGCGGCTGCAGGTTGTTATGGCAATTACGTTGGCGATATTACTTTAGAAATGTCAGATGATGGTCATATTTTGAATAAAAAAGCTGTAACGACGCCGATGTACGAAATGTCGGAAAATGACGAGGATTATAATTTAATTCATGGCTTATTAAAAAAGGGCAAGCAGCTTTGACTTCCCGATATGTTACGCAGTTAACGCGAGACATAACAACCGATGAACAAAGTTATGATGCAATGAGAGCGTTAAAAACAATATTTTGATGTACCGGNAGCTGTGGTGTCGACTGGTATG
>AEMJ01000519.1 GCA_000166735.2 Leuconostoc inhae KCTC 3774
TTATTATCGGCAATTGTCATCATTGTTAACAGTATAGCTATAAAATATACAATAGCTGGTGGTAAAAACAAAACTAGATTAATGAGAAAAATGAAATGTGCCCAAATTGACATTTAAAAACAAAATCAAACTAAACCAATAATAATGATTACTTCCAGGTATTAGAATCCATAATAGCCAAAACATAAACAACATTTCAGCTATGATTTGAAATATACTGAAAACATACATGCCCAATCCCACACCATTCAATAAGGGATATTCTATTTTCACTAATTGATTGAAACTGTCACCAACAACAATACTCGGCAATAACATCATTAAAAACCATTGAACTGGCATGACGAAATCATTTGGTGCTTGTACGACACCATAAAAAATGCCATAAAATTGCTGCTGATACCTTCCTTGTAGCAAAAGCATCACGTAAACAAGCGTGACAATTACAAACTTGAGGCGTATTTGCTCCCAATACAAAATACGATTTCTTTTTAATAATAAATAATAGTGCTGTAGCTTCATAATTTTATACCCACTTTTTCAATCAGCTTATTTGAATGGTAGATACAATATAAATATACTGAAAAAATAAGAAAATTAAAGATTAGTAAGCTATTATAACTTTTAGGATCTATCCACAAACCACGAAGAAAAATAACGTGACATGCAGATTTGTGAATAAAAAAATTTTCAAAAAGTAATATGAATCCGAACGTTAGCCCAATTAATTTACTGAATAGAACAGTTATAAAATTTAACAATAATACTAAAGTGAATATACTCAGAAAATATAATACTAAAAGTATCAAACTGAAAATAATTGTACTCTGCTTGATAACATAGTCATGATCTTGAATCAGTACATAAAATAAGTAAGGCTGTCATTGATCCC
>AEMJ01000518.1 GCA_000166735.2 Leuconostoc inhae KCTC 3774
GATAACAATTTCTTTGACGTTGACTCAATTCCGTATCATCAAGAATTTCATCAATTTTTCCTGACCATAATACTCAATCAGCCCTTTTAAAGTCGGTGCTACCTGATTAATAAACCAAGACAATGAACGATCCATTGACACCTCTTTAGGCTCTGCTTGAAAATCAACGATACTGGCTTGTTCTAAAAATACTACCCAGGGTTGCCATAGATCTAATTTAGCAATTTCCTTTTTATCTAAACCAACAACGGGCTGATTATAAAATTGTAAATAATCACGCAAATAGGCTAACAACTCACCAGCAACATCTTGACCGTTGGCTACATGCTCCGCCATAGTTTGCGCTACGTTTTTGTTTCAACTCAACTTCGTAACGATTTTTAACAGGAATGGCTTCTGGCTCAACAAAGTGTTTTGGCTTGCTCTTTATCCTTTCATAAAATCTAAAAGACTTCTGATGAACGTG
>AEMJ01000517.1 GCA_000166735.2 Leuconostoc inhae KCTC 3774
ATGGGACACAGGTTAAAGGATATTCAGTTACCTTTAAGGATGGTAGTGTACATCAGTTTGACGCTAACAGTGGCGATAAATTAAATTAAAGCAGTAGACGCTGTGCTAGCCTCTAACCAACCAATTCATTAGCGAGTTTATTGGTTAGGGGTTTTACTCTATTGTTTGATGCGTCAGTTTAATGATAAAAGCATGATAGTTTACGCCGTTGACAATTTTATTAAATTAGGTCATACTTTATATAATAAAATTTAAAATTAAGAGGTGTTTTGACCATGGGCTTTTTAGATAATAAAAAAATTATCATTATGGGGGGTAGCAAATAAAAGTAGTTTAGCTTTTGGTTGTATGCAAGCAGTTATCAATCAAGGTGGCCAAGTTATTTTAACTTATCAAAATGATCGTATGAAGCGCAGTTTAGACCGATTCGTTGATGATTCAGTTTTAAAAGTTGAATGTGATGTCTCTAAGCCGGAAAATATAGAAGCTGCCTTTACAACTATTGTTCAAAAAGTTGGCAAAGTTGATGGTATTGTCCATGCGATTGCCTATGCTGAAAAGAGTGATTTAGATAATAAAGTTACTGATGGCACACTTGCCAGCTTTTCACTAGCTCAAAATATCAGTGTCTATTCATTAATCGCAGCTGCTAAGTATGGTCGTGAAATTATGAATGACAATAGTTCAATCGTAACCCTCACTTATATGGGATCTGAAAGAGCTATACCTAACTACAATGTTATGGGCATTGCTAAAGCAGGTCTTGAATCAGCAGTTCGCTACTTGGCGCGTGATTTAGCTGACAAAATATTCGCGTTAACGCTATCTCAGCGGGTGCTAGTTAAAACATTAGCCGTTACTGGTGTTAAAAGTCA
>AEMJ01000516.1 GCA_000166735.2 Leuconostoc inhae KCTC 3774
CTGATAATACTTGGCACAATGTTATCAATGTTGGTGATCAGGTTATGAAGTGCTACTCTATCTATTCACCAGTTAAGCATGAACACGGTGTTACAGAATCGACCAAGGAAGAAGCTATCATTCAAGAAGGGGAGCTTGAAGGCTCTGAAGAGTAATTTAACAAAGCATACATTTATTTGACAAAAGCGCATAAGCGCTTTTTTTTCAGTGTATGAGGAGAAATGATGAAAAAAGTAAAGAAGATACAAATTTTTAGGAATGTTAGTTTTGATAATATTGAATTGTCGGCGATATTTTATGATCAGAAATCAATAAATTGAACTACTTTTGTTCAGTTGCTTAGGCAACATTTGAAATTTTGAGGTAAGGTTGCGATTATAAAAATTAGTATACCACCCGATAGCTGCTTGGAATTCAGTTGATGTTTGGTATGCTTTCAATATAACTCTTCCATATGTCCCTTGTCGTATGTTTGCCATTGCTGCGAGTATGAATGTTTCGATCCAGACTTTTGATATTTAATATTAAAATCAGCACTTGTGTATTGTGATCCCCCTGCCCTTTTCCGACAGTTCACAAAGTCAGGTTTAAGCTTTTTTCACAATCTATACCAATTTAAAAATCGTCACTGGTTAATGCTTTAAATTTTCTTTTTGTGTTGATGTTAGTGAATTTTGAACATAACTGTCAATCAATAATTCTATTACTTCGTAGTCAAACTTTGTTTTGTTAATAGCTTTGAGTGCAGCTAATTCCGTTTTAATACTTTCAGAAATTTTAATCTGCGACTTTTGATTGACAAATTTTTCTTTATTAGATTTTTTGTTTTTAGTTTCAATAGTATCTGTTTTAATTGTAGATTGTGGTTTTGGTGCTACTTTCTTTTCTCTACTATCATTTAAAGAAAATTGTTCTTTAGCTGGGATGTTACCTTGTACTCTTGGGCTCATTCCTTTTAGTACGCTATTACTCATTTTAGTTTACCTCTTTTTCATAAAAATTTAGTCTAGTAATTAGCTCATCTGTGACTTCGTTATACTTTTGTAGAACTTTTAAGTCATGTCTATCATGATTTGTAATTCCATTTATATCAAAGCGTTTAATACGTTCCATTTGTGGCACAATTGTTGAGAAAATATTGCTTTCACCGAAAATTTCTTTGGCATTTTCAATAATATATTCATCAACTGTTCCAGTATTTTTTTAAAAGAACCGGCAGTAAACCTACAACTGTTAGATTTAGATCATATTTTTCATTTAGTTTATTTAACTCTTCGATATAATTTTCAGCACCAGTTAGTGAATGTTCTTGTGTTTGTAGTGAAATTAAAACATAGTCAGAACTAGTAACAGCATTACGTGTAATTTCTTTAGACATTGGTGGAACATCAATAATAATAATATCAAAGCTTTCTTTTATTGGATCTAATAGTTTTGAAAAATAAAAATCTTCGTCTGTTTGATTGTCTGTGTTTTGGTATAAAAACTTGGCAAATTCTTCGAAATCAATATTTGAAGGCATTAAAAATAAATTATCAATAATTTTTATTGGTAGATCATCAATTTTATTGTCAGCAATACCACGCATAAGTGTTTTTTCAAACGTGAGTATTCCGTCTTCATCTTGGTTTAACTTTGTTAAAGTTAGTGTTTTTGTGGCGTTTGCTTGGGGATCAAGATCAATAACTAAGGTCTTAATTCCTTTTTGCGCTAATGTATATGCTATTAGAATACTATTAGTAGTTTTTCCTACACCACCTTTGAAGTTTCCAACTGTTAGCGTGATTGCTTGTTTTCTATTTGTTTTTAATTCCATGATTAGTCCTTTATAAAAAATAATATATAACTATATAACTATTTATAAATATAACTATATCACTATATATAAATATATCAATAGATAAATATAACTTTTTAACTATTTAACCGGCTGTACATACTGGTTTTATAGTGTTTATAAATAGTTAAATATCCCGTTTTAACTATTTCACTATTTATAAATATCTATATATATAAATAGTGAAATAGTTAAATAGTTAAATATCACTATTAAACAAATATATTGTTGACAGGGTGATTAGGGTGTATTATATTGATAGTGTTAATAAAAAAGAATAAAAGAAAAGCCACCAAGGATTGCCGTCCTTGATAGCTACATACATCTTATTTGTTTGATCAATGTAGCTCTATTATACAACATAACCTTTGTGTTGTAAATGTGGGTGATTTCAAAAAGAGTGAAGCCAAACACTTTAAGGGGTATGGTTGATATGACAGGTAGGGGGTAGTTGTGTTTCTTGCAACTCGGTAGATCCAAATTGCTGTATCAGGTATACGAAAAAATAGACAAGTGCCATTTTCCCAGACACTACTGTACAAAAATATTTGGGTGCTACACAAACAA
>AEMJ01000515.1 GCA_000166735.2 Leuconostoc inhae KCTC 3774
TATAACAGAGCGTCGTATTCGAGAAGTGAATACAGGTGTGTATATTTTGATAATCAATTGTTATTTAAATCATTGTCACAGGTGAAATAACAATGCGCAAGGTGAATATTATTTGCCAGACACGTTAGACATTTTGCGTCAAGCTGGTCATCAAATTGGTGCATATACGTTACAAAACTTTACCGAATCTCAGGGTGTCAATGATCGTGTGGCTTTGTCTGTCGCAAACCGTGTCATGCATGAACGTATTAATCATCAATTGATGATTTCGGGCGTTGAATTGGTAGATCCGGCTAGTACATTTATTGACGGTACAGTAGTTATTGGCCAAGACACGTTGATTGAAGCTGGTGTCACCATTTTTGGGACAAACAGTGATTGGCAAAAATAACGTGATAACTCAAGGATCACGCATTTCTGATAGTGTCATTGGTGATGATAACG
>AEMJ01000514.1 GCA_000166735.2 Leuconostoc inhae KCTC 3774
ATTTTTGAATTTTCGCCTGGTTTTAACCGGCTATTTCTCAGCCGTGTATGGAAATACACCAAAAAAACAATGATTTTACGAAACGTACTGATGGGGCTATTAACAATGTCCGTGACATACTTAATTGGCTTATTAATGGCTGCGTAATATGGAATACAAAAAATTGACTTTATCAGAAAAATTAAATATTATTCGTGCTGGAGTGTTGGGCGCCAATGACGGTATTATTGGTGGCGCTGGTGTCATCCTCGGTGTTACTGGTGCGACTACCAATAATACAGTCGTCTTTGTAGCTGGTATTGCTGAAATGCTCGCTGTTGCTTTTTCTATGGCGTCAGGGGAGTTTGTTTCGGTTTCGTCACAAAAAGATACAGAAAAAGCAGTTGTTGCAAAAGCTGAGACCCTTTTGGCCACCCAACCTACAATTGTGCATGATGAAATTGCTATATATTATGAACAACGGGGTGCTGATCCTAAATTAGCCGCACGTGTGGCGGATGACCTGATGACAAATGATGCTTTGAAACACTATGTACAAATTAAGTACGGTATTGTAGTTGGAAAGTATTTAAGCCCTGCACATGCCTTAGTATCATCATTTATTGCCTCAATATCTGGTGGTATCTGGCCATTACTATCCGTGATATTACTACCCGACAATCTGAAAGTTATAGGAACAATTTTAGCAACACTTTGGGCACTTTTTTTAACTGGTTGGCTAAGCGCTTGGGCGGGACGAGCACCAATAATTCCAGCTATTTTGCGCAACATATTCACAGGAGTGCTCACAATGGCCTTCACTTATTGGCTTGGAACCTTGTTTAAGTAGCAAAATGAAATTTTATAACGGTA
>AEMJ01000513.1 GCA_000166735.2 Leuconostoc inhae KCTC 3774
TCATAATACACATCATTTAATGCTCGAAAATCGATTGTCGCCCCTTGTAATTCAAATAATTGTGTTTGTGGTGTCCAATATATCTGATATTGCATAACGATTACCGATCCTCCCTGCGCATACTATCTTTTAATTTGGCCAGATGTGTTTTCATAAACGTTATCATTTCGGGGATTTTGGCCGTATGTGTCCCCTCTTCTTGTATATGTATTAAATGTGTCTTATTCTCTTCAAAAAACGCTAGTAAACGTGGCAAACTTTGCCCATCATACTCATCTTGTTTGAGTGTAAATAATGCAACCGCTATTTTAGACCAATCAACATTTTCAATATGCTGCCACAAAATATTATCTAACATGTCAGTATCATCTGGGTGCATCCGTCCTGCCAAAAAGCGCCGCACATCTAGCGTCCAATCTTGGTTCACTTCCCTAGGAAACTCAGACTTTCCTGTCAATGTACCCAAACTAATCAGTGGTTTAGCTACAACGATGGCATGTGGTTTAATATCAGCTGCATAGTACATTGCTGGAAAACTGCCCATTGAATAGCCTGTTAAAATGACATCTTTGGGTTCTAAATGGAGTGTCTTCATGGCTTTTTTAATGATTTCAACAACTTTTTGTTCATACATTTCTGATCCAATATGAAACGCCCCGCCTTGCATTCTAACATCTGAAAAAAGTAAATACGGGGTCCCAAGTTCATTGAATGGCCCCCGCATTTCAAAGCCATCTACATGTAACCGAATGCCAGAAAAATTAACAATTAGTGGTGCCTGACGGTCACCAGGGTTAAAATAACTCAACACTTCTTCATGCTCATCAGTCATTTGCCACTCATCCCCTGGTAACAAGGTCCCTAACAAATGTCGCGAGCGTCGTTGATGTAACACATGAAGATCTAACTGCCCTGTCCCTTTGGCAAAAATTAAGATTTGATAATCTTGATAATCCTCTATACCACCAATTGGATGTTGCTGTCTCAACTCATCACCAGTGATCGTCTGAACTGTTTGCATATGATTATCTTTGTAGAAAACAAATTGTAATTGGACAGACACTGTGTCTGTCTGTTCATAATCCAACCAAATCATGTTTTCAACACGTGGCATCAAGTCCCCAACAAATGTATTCAACGTGCCAATTTGTTGCCACGTTGTACCAAAATCACCACTAAATTGTGCCGAAAAACGCCCTTCTCGTTTAAAATGTATGCCTGTATGCGGCATTGGTATAAACTGTTGTTCACTAAAACGTGTTGAAAATCCTATTTGATCAAAATTAAAATCCTCTTGAATACGTTTCTGAACTGCCTCCGGCGTCCTATTTGGTATGCAAAAAGCGCGCCGTTCATCCAAAACCTCTTGAAATTCCGGTGTCATTTTTTTTGCAAAGTAAATTGTTCGTAGTGCAGGCCACGCACTGATTTGACCTGATAACAATGTACTTGACAGCGTAGCATCAGTCAACACAACGTAGGTTTGTTCTAAAATATACGGATCTTTTTGCAACGCTAGCCGTGTGGGTAAATCAAGAATTGTCGTATATTGCCAGTCGATACCTGTAGTATCAATATCTGCTGTCCAATCATCGGCCCCAATTTGAAGCACTGAAATATCTGCCATTTATGCGTTCCTTTGCTTAATCTTATTAAAAATTTGTTGCCATTTAATCCAAACTATGTCGTCGTTAAAATCTGCAACCATTTGGTGGGTCGTTTCTTGTAGCGCCGTCAAATGATGCTTATCATCTAAATAAAAATTCAAAGCGTTAATAAGTTCTGACTGATCTGATAAGATTTGACCATTTTTATTTGGTATCACATAATCTGTCTGTATGATATTAATTTGTGGTACACCAAAACTAAGCGCTTTAGTTTGTAAAAATTGATCTGGCATCTTATTGAGATCTAATAAGACACGTGTATGAGCCATGTAACGTGTGCGCTGCACTTCACTTTGAGGTGTTAAAAATTGGAAACGTGTTTTATAGGCCATTTGACTGTCATTATCCACGATTCCGTGGGCGTTGGCTGCTGTCTGGCTATTTTTGTCAATCAATGCATCAAACGTCGCATGCGATTGCGTCGTTTCAATCAAAACCAAGATATTTGGATGATTTGCTAGCACGGTACTTACTGCATCAAAGGCAGTTGGCGTTATTGTTGCTGCTTGCCAATAAATAGTCGAAAAAGGCTGTATTGCAGGACGATTCACTTGCTGAGTTGCAACGTATGGTGGAATAATAGCCAGCGTTTCTGCATGCTCCAACTGTGTTGCAATTTTGCCATATTGTTCTCCTGTATCCGTCACAGAAAAATTAATTGTATCAGACATTTGTAACAAAAGATTTTTGGCAAGTTGTTCGTTTGTGCGCTCAGTTTGATAGCTTAGAATGGTTGGTTGCTTTGGTGCCACTTTGTCAATGAAAAAAGCAGTTCTCTGACTTTGTGCAAAAATCAGATACTCGTTTTCTGGTACCGTTTGCAAATGATACGTTAATGCTGCTGCAATAAGTTCAGACATATTCGTAAATGTTGTCTGTGTGGTCCATGTTTGTTGCGTTGTCACAATTCCTGTTGTATCGTCTTCTTGGATTGCAACGTTTCCGCTGGGTGTCAAATAGTCTCGACGTAAAACTTTCTCGCTATCATCAAATGTTGTCACGCGAGAAATAAAACCACGATCGTCAATCAAAAGCTCCTGTGTTCGTATATCATCTGTCCACAAATCCACTTTTTCAAAGCGTGTCCATGTTGGATATTCAAGTCTTATCGTGGCAAAACGTTTCCCCGAAACTTGAATATCAATACAATCAGTCATATAAATAAATTGGCTATTTTCAGGCCAAGAAAAATCAGATAAGGCTAATGGTTTGGCCTCTTTTAAGGCAATTTGTTGCAATACGTCATAGACTGACCAAGTTTCAGCACCTTCAATTTCTTTTTCTGATAAAATTTGACGTAATTTAGGTAAGTAATCCACTAGTATAAGTTCAACAGACTGACCTTGTGACAAAAAAAGCTGTGTTTGATGAACCGAATCGTTAAACTCTGGTAAAGTCAAACTGTATGCGTGCCAATCTGGAATAATGTGCAAATTCATATTTTACCTCTTATGTACCGGCACTCTCATGCATGTATTATTGGATTAATAGCATATTATTAATGCCTATTCTAGTTCATTATAATCATTAATTCCATTATACCAATTCTAAGCATCATTTTTGTAGGTATTAACTCAGAAAATCTTATACCTTTGTTTAATCTGTCAACATTTGCACAAGAGACCAATTTTTAACTTGCTGACCTTTAAAATTAAGTATACGTTCATCGGTTATTTTAAAATTGTTTTTTGATAGAAAGTGACATTACGTTGTGTATTAGTAATAAGGGATAGGCTTTGTGCCCCTTTCGATTTAATATAAGGAATAACAAAATCTGTTAATGTGCGTGACCCAATGTGTCGGCCTTGATTATCAGGACTAACTGCTAATAAGTTCACGTGCCAGTTGGCTTGTGACTGCTGTTGTGGCAATTTTTCTGCTTCATCAAGCATTACCAAAAATTGTGCTAAATTATGATGAAAGAAATAAGGCAACATTTTTAAACCACCATTTTTTAGATATTGCCAAGTGGTCGTTTTTGGTAATGTGTCGGCCTCTAAAATCACAATTGACAAAATTTTATTTCCTTCTTCCAATACGAATACTTTTTGTTGATGCACGTTTGTAGCTAAATGAACATCATGCAATCTTTGAATAAATTGCTGATAAGCAGCCTCATGATGAAAAGTCTGTCTAATTGTTTTTTGATACAATGCGTAATCATTAAATGCTCTAGCAGCAAGTTCTGATAACTGTTTTATTTCTGGTATAACTGCGTGTCTAAAATTCATAAGGGCTCCTTTTATTACTCATATTTAATTACAAGCTTACTATATAGTCTATCGACTGAAAGAAGATGTTACAATCAACACATATGACATATCTGTTGATTAAGCAAAAAATTATCTTTTATTGAGGAAACGGCATTATGAATCGCAGACAAAATAAAACACAATTAGGTATCAACTCGTTTCCTACATTGCAACACATCAAACAACTGTTGATGTGTTGCTAAATCAGCAACAGATTGGCACCATTGTCTTTAAAAAAGTTAAAAAACATTTATCCAAAAAGTACTAATCCTTGAAACAGATCTATCTAATAATATGCCTGATAAAATTGAAATCAATTTTATTGTTTCAGGCATCATGGGTTTGATTATGGACTTCATTTCACATGACTTACCTATTACCACTGAAGAGCTGTACCAAAATATTTATAACTTATTACTTAAATTCTAGGTATTCAAAAGAGGCACCATTCTCGCAATATGTTTTACTGCTAGAATAGTCCCTCTTTTTGTTTTACGCTGTTCCACGTGGAACATCAATTTTAAGATAAAAAAGATATTTTGCCGTCATCAAACGACTTAATGCGCGCTAAACTTTTAACTTCGACCCCAAGCTCATCTAGCAATTGTCGACCTTTTTGAAACGTCTTTTCAATAACAATGCCAACACCAACAACCTCTGCTTCAGCTTGTTGCGTAATCGATAGTAATCCTTCAATTGCTTGTCCATTAGCCAAAAAATCATCAATCAGTAGAATATGTTCGCCCGCCGCCAAAAAGCGATGATCAATCATGATATGATTAGTGACTTCTTTTGTAAAAGAATAGACATCTGCCATCCACACATCATCTGGCAGCGTCAATGACTTATTTTTCCGTGCAAATACCACTGGTACATGTAATGACAGTCCAGTAAAAACGGCAGGGGCAATACCTGATGACTCGACGGTTACTATTTTATCAATCTTTTTATCAGCAAACAATCGTGCAAATTCTTTACCAATGGCCGCCATCAATTCAGGATCAATTTGATGATTCAAAAAGCTATCAACTTTTAATATTTCTGTCCCCAAGATACGACCATCTTGACGGATACGATTCTCTAATAATTTCATAAACTACCTTTTTATTATTTTATCTTCTGAAAAATCCACTCAATGCTAATACTAAGCTAACTATCGCCATTAAGAGCAGTGTTATAACAATCGATATCCACCAACCATCTTGTGATGTTGCAAATGGTAACCACTTGACATTCTCT
>AEMJ01000512.1 GCA_000166735.2 Leuconostoc inhae KCTC 3774
CAAACAATCGTGCAAATTCTTCACCAATCGCTGCCATCATTCGGGATCAATTTGATGATTTAAAAAGCTATCAACTTTTAATACTTCTGTCCCCAAAACACGACCATCTCGACGGATACGGTCCTCTAATAATTTCATAATACCCCTCTTTGTTATTTATCTTCTAAAAACCCACTCAATGCTAGTACTAAGCTAACAGCCGCCATTAAAACTAGTGTTATCACAATCGTTATCCACCAACCGTCTTGTGCCGTTGCAAATGGTAACCATTTGACATTTTCC
>AEMJ01000511.1 GCA_000166735.2 Leuconostoc inhae KCTC 3774
AACTTCCCTTTTTGTCTTATTTATAATAATTCTAAACTAGTTCGTTGGATATTTCAACATGCTGGCTATTAAATAAAAACGAACAATAGTATTTATCTTTAATTTAGAATCATTCTTGATAAAAGCTGAAATATGATGTATTATGAAGTAAGAATAAATACTTGGGGGAATTAAAAATGACAATTGAACCATCAAAAGCACAAGATGTTTGGAAAGATATTGGTGAGCATGTTCAATTTACTGTTTTAAAGTTAAAACGAACGAATCAAGCGGACGTACAAGAAGTAATTCAAGAATTTGCTGATCGTTCTCAGGCTATTATTAGATCTTTACGCATTCGTGATTCAAAAGCAACTGGATCAGAGTTAAAGGTGTCTTTCGGATTCAGTAGTTCTGCATGGGATTATTTATTTCCTAATCAGTCAAAA
>AEMJ01000510.1 GCA_000166735.2 Leuconostoc inhae KCTC 3774
TTTACGTTTCGATTATTTTCACGGCAACGCCTCTAAAGCACAAATGAGTAACTTTGCTGCTGCAATTGGTCTATCAATTGTCGCTTTTATTTTTAGCCATCAATTTGTCGCACTGGGAATTGGTACAGTCTTATCTTTTTTCTTCCAAGGTCGCAACATTGCCTGGTCAGATAAATATATTTTCAAGCATCTTGTCCATGGTGACGTTAGAGGCAATTAAAAAGTGTTGATCAGCTAACATATTAGCTGATCAACACTTTTTAATTGTACTTAGTATTTAACTTTGATGGTCCAAACGATAGCCAGAGCGTAAAGCATAAGCTACTAATCGTTTGAATCCCATAAAGTATATCTTCATTGATGCCTGGATTTATAACAGCGACTAATATTGTCGCCGCATTGACAATAATTATTATAAGTTGCCACCAACCTGAATAACCCATATCATGTAGCCGTCTGGCATATAACGCTAAATTAGGAATAATAATTATTATTGATAACACCACAGAAATCGCAACCACTAAAATAATTGTGCCTAACAGCGGTGTCGTATCAGTCATCGTATCACCACGCTTACCAAAAAAGCACCCAAACCAGCGACACATACGATTAATATAGCGATGATCCAATAAATAATACCCCAGAACCAAGTCATCCAATTAAACGCACTTCTCGAACTTGTACCAATAAATCGTTTATATTGTTTAAAAATCTATTAATGCACCCCAAGCTGTCATAAAGATATCCCCTATACCATTTTTCAAGTTTACCATTATCTCCTTTTATTGGCAATAAAACAGCCGAAGCTGTCTGATTTATTGTTTAAAATTT
>AEMJ01000509.1 GCA_000166735.2 Leuconostoc inhae KCTC 3774
AGGTGGCTTATCTGGTATTACGCTGATTTTACTTGCGCTATTTAACTGGAATCCTGCGTATACCAACTTGATTTTAAATATTCCCTTATTAGTGATTGGTTACCGTGTACTTGGCCGACGATCTTTCATATATACAATCTGGGGAATTATGTCATTATCATTTTGGCTTTATGTTTGGCAAAAATTTCCCATGCCCCCAGCACTTCACCATGATATGCTAATTGCCGGTCTATTGGCCGGTATTGTCTCAGGTATTGGTCTTGGTATTGTGTTTCGGTT
>AEMJ01000508.1 GCA_000166735.2 Leuconostoc inhae KCTC 3774
TTAATTGTCATTGACATCACCTTTCAGTAATTGTCGCATTGGTTCTAATTTCAAATTAGTTTCTTGGTATTCTTGTGTCGCATTGGAATCAGAAACAATACCTGCACCAGCAAATAAAGTTGCCGTATGCGCTGCATGATTGATATACATTGATCTAATGCCTACAACAAACTCACCACTATTATTTGACGTGTAATAGCCAATAGGTGCTGCAAATAAACCACGCGGCGACCTTTCATGCGCTCTAATGTAGTCTAACGCCTGTTTTTGTGGCACACCACCGAGTGCTGGCGTCGGATGTAGGGCATTGACAATATCAAGTACTGTGTATTTTTTGATTAATCGGGCACTAATTGGCGTATACAAATGCTGCAATTGCCTGTTTTGTAATAAGATTGGTTGAGGTGGTAAATTTAAACTGGTTGTCATATTTTGTATTTTTTGATAAATACTATTGACAACATATCGATGCTCTTGTTGATTTTTATGGCTATTTAGTAGCATATCACCAAGTAATTTATCTTCAGTTTGTGTATTTCCTCTACGAATTGTACCAGCAACTGCTGCTGTTGTAACCGCCCCATCAGTCACTTTAACTAAACGTTCTGGTGTTGCTGAAACAAACATTTCCTTCTGATACTTTAAAATAACATGATATGTATTTTTTTGTGTGATTAACGCATGAACGAGCGTTGAAGCCAATAATGTGTCTGAAAGTGCATACTGATGTTGCCTTCCAAAAACAACTTTCTTGAGTTTGTCATTACTAATGATTGTATTAATTAACTTTTGTGTCCGTGATGTCCAGTCTAATTCGCTCGTTATAACATGGCTGACTACTTTGGATCTGGCTATGGTCTTGAATTTCGTTAACCATTCGTTAAAATTCTCGACAGTATCAGATTCAAAAATAACAATATTTTGAGTAATCTTCACAAAAATTATGGGAACAAACCAAATGCCATTCATTAATTTAGAGTTTTCTACAACTTGTTGATCAAAAGGATAACCACCAAATATCATAGTACCATTCAATTTATTTGGCACATCAGCCTCTTGTTGTGCGCCAAAACCAAACAACTCTTCTTGACCATCCACGGTCTTAAAATAAGCCGTAATATTAAAAAAGTCTAATGCACGATTAAGTTGTGCTCTATCGCTATCACATAGGTCACGTGAAAAATGATACTTCATGAAATACACCTCATCACATGAAAAAGCAACAGACAAAAACCTGTCGCCTTTTCTTTTAATTTCTAAAATTAATTTGCGGTAACCGTTTAAATACTGGGATTAAAGCGAGTGCAATAATCAAACCCATAACTGCTTGCGCTATGTTACCAACAATTGATGCTAGTCCAGCTGTCCAGTTATATAAAAATGTGCCAGCTAACAGATAGCCAATAATCATAATTAATGAGCCAATTACTAGACCAATAATTTGACTAGGCAATTTTTTTGATAACCAAAATAACCAACAACTAACCCTTCCATACCATGGATTACCAACGAGAAAATCATCCATTGTGGATAGCCAGCCAACAAATCCAGTAGCAAACCACTGAGTCCACCCACAATTAAACCATTTCGTGCACCACCAAGTATCGCAGTCAGAAATATACCAGCCTCAACTAAATTGACAAAGCCATTTGTTGCCGGTACTGGAATTCTAACGATATATGACAATGAAACATTCAGTGCAATCATCACTGCTACTATAGTCATTTGCTTGGTATTAAATTTTTGTTTCATGATTGTTTCTCCGTGCACCCTGCCATACATTGCCATCACTGAACTTTGAATTTAATGTCACCCCGTTTTGAATGCCCTGCCAAACAAAATCTTTTGCATCCTTAAGCGCATGAATCATATCAAGTGAATACCCTAAATTAGCAGCAAGACCTGCAGATAAAGTACACCCTGCACCATTGTGATATAGTTCAGATGTCTGTATCTTATCTTGCTGAAATATATAAAATGCTTCACGATCAAATAATAGATCAATTGCTTCATTACCTGGGAGTTTAGAACCGCCCTTAACAACAATATTCTTGCATCCATACTGAGCAATAGTAGTTGCCGCTTGTTTCATATCATCAACACTATCAATTCGCTGGTTCGCTAAAATTTGTGCCTCATTTAGATTTGGCGTGACAATAGTAGCTAGCGGTAATAACTGCGTTTTCAACGTATCTGCGATACTTTTAATGTTAATCTGATCCGTTTCTTTAAACACCATCACTGGATCAACCACAATTGGCACATTTATTTGTGCTAAATAGCTAGTGACAAGATTTATAATCTCAGGTGTAGGAAGGAGGCCGACCTTGACTGCTACAATATCATCTAATGATAATACAGATTTCAATTGTGCTTCAATAATTTTAAGGTCTACTGGATATATTTCAAAATCAGTTGGTGTTATCGTGACAATTGCCGTGATCACACTCAATCCAAAATGACCATAGTTAGCAAAAGTTGCTAAATCGGCCTGAATACCACCACCAGCAAGAGAATCTGAACCGGCAATCGTTAAAATTTTATGTGGCATATGATACTCTCTTACTATTTTATTTTTCGGATGCAATAAAACTAATATTGTGGCCATCATCCGTTACTGAAGTAACAACAGCATTGTCACCACCAGATGTAATGGACCATGAATAATAGCGGCCATGGGATTTAGCCCAGTTTATTGCCTCTTTAATGCTCTTCCCTTTCAAATGAGCCGAATCTTTATCAGGGCTACTAGAAGAAGACGAACTAGATGATTGTGACGAATCAGTAGCACGGCTAGAGTTACTTTCATCACCAGATTCTTTCACATTTGAATCAATTGTTTCGTTAATTGTACTACTATTTGCGGTACTTTGTGATATTGGTTCTGACGTTTTTGGTGACGACGAGTAACCAATATAGATAAACACACCTAATCCAATAATAACTATTCCTGCCATTAAAATAAAAAATTACGTATGTTATGCGTTGATTTCTGAAATTTAGGACGTTTATAATCATTATCTGCCATATGCACCTCTCAATTTAACTTATTATACCAAATTTACAGACGTCCCTGCCAATAGATTTTATGATAAAATGAAATCAATGTATTTGAGGAGAAAAATTGTCTATGGACAATACAAATTTAGCACGTATTTCAATAAAAGATATCATTATGATTATGATTGGCACAGGTTTTTATGGTTGGAGTCTAATTAATATTAATATCACCAATCAATTAGCTGA
>AEMJ01000507.1 GCA_000166735.2 Leuconostoc inhae KCTC 3774
GGGTGGATTATCTGGTATTACATTGATCTTACTGGCATTATTTAACTGGAATCCTGCATATACCAACTTAATTCTAAACATTCCTTTACTGATTATCGGTTACCGTGTTCTTGGCCGACGGTCTTTAATATATACAATTTGGGGCATCATTTCATTATCATTTTGGCTCTATGTCTGGCAAAAATTTCCAATGCCTCCAGCACTTCACCATGACATGCTAATTGCCGGTCTTTTGGCTGGCATTATGTCAGGCATTGGTCTTGGTGTTGTGTTTAGGTTTGGCGGTACCTCTGGTGGTACAGATGTGATTGCACGCATTATGGAACAAAAATTAGGTATTCAAATTGGCCGTACGATGTTTGCCTTAGATGCTGTTGTGCTATTGATGTCTTTAATTTATATTGACGTGATCCACATGATGTACACTTTAATTGCCTCATTTGTATTTGCACAAGTCGTTGGTTTAACACAACAAGGTGCTTATACTGCCAGGTCATTTATGATTTTTACGGATTATCCTGAAGAAATATCACATGCAATTATGCATGAGTTGGAACGCGGTACAAGTTTATTAAAATCAGAAGGTGGCTACTCACATCGCGAGCAGCGAGTTGTTTACGCTGTTGTTGATCCATCTGAAGTCAGCACCGTACAACATATCATTCAAGAAATCGACCCTAAAGCATTTGTCTCTATATTTACGGCACAAGAACAATTAGGCGAAGGCTTTTC
>AEMJ01000506.1 GCA_000166735.2 Leuconostoc inhae KCTC 3774
ACAGAATTTTTTGTAATCGGTTCCATTTTCGTAACAATTTTTACGTTATTATCCACTTTTGCAGCAACTGTATCAGCACTAACTTTAGTCGTTGCCCCACCTACCATGCCTATTATCGCAGATACAGTGGCAGCTGTCACCCACACCTTACCGGACTTATATAACTTTTTTCGTGAAATATTTTCTTTCATCATTTCTCTCCTATTTACATTTATCTAAACCTAAATTTAAAATTATTGTGATATTGTACTTTTTATATTTTAACATCAATAACCCCACATTACTGAAATATTATTCCCATTTTCAACATTATTATTGTGTTCACCACTTTTTTGCCATATTCATAATAAATTTTTAGTTTATAAACTAACTTAACTTACTAGTTAGGCACCATAAAGGTGAAAAAAAATTCATATTTTAATTTTTCACTATTAATATGTACTATCAGTCTGTGCCTTCTAATCCTATATAAAATATACCCCATATTTTCACTATCGTAAATGTGAATTAGCAGAGATTTTATACCATCTAAAATAATCGTAATATGTTTTAATACCATGAGTAAACACATATACAATACGTATATTATTGAATAGTATACGTATTGTATATAAAATCATTAAAATTGGTAACCTTCGGCTAAGAATTGCATCTAAATTAAAATTTGAAACCATAAACAATAAAATGAATATTTTATGCGCACAACGCTATTAATCTAATAATCATAGTTCAAAAACTTATAATACACACTATAGTTAAGAATGTATCGCCTAAGTAATAATTTGTGATTTGCATGAGCACTATCACGCCATTTCCAGATGAATTAAAACAACAATAATGATGTTAATACAAGTAAAAATAAGCTAATCTACGTTATTACAACACCAAAAATAACAGATTGTGGGTATGATTTTAGCAATAATTCTGCTGTCTAAAAAACAATTTCTCAATTCTTCTAACAATACTAATGATAAATGTTAGGACAGCTAATAAAGTGCATTATCATATTCCAGCAATGCTAACGAAAAAACTTATTTGATATACTACTATTAATATGTTCCAGTATCGTAGAATGAATAGTTCTAATTAAAAATACGGTTCAACCACTTAAAACTATGTATTTTGTCACTTTTTAACTAAATCATAACCAAAAATCATTTAATAAGTTGCTATCGTGCTAAACAAAAAGAATACTATAGCCGTTGTCCAAATACCCTAAAAATATTAAATTTTTGCCCAAAAAACACAGCAAATACCAAGAAGACAATATCATTTTCCTATTTAAAATTTAGTTCTTTGTCCTTATTCTCCTTTCGTAAATGACATACAAATTAGATACTATTGATTGAATTAAAAAATCGTTATTTGTATTAAATTAATACAAACAACGAACAAACTATCGCATTCTCATCGTTTAGTTCTCAACATTATATAGCATATTAATAATTTCTTAACTATGAAAAATTTTGTGACAACACAACAGGTTCCATAATCATATATACTAGATAATTTTTCACTAAGCTAGTCAGCAGATTCTACATTTTTAATCAAAACATTAACTGACTTTATTCTTTCCACATATCCCTCTGAAAAAGTTAAACTTTTACTTCAAGTACAACACAAGCAAAGCAATTGCAGCTGGTAAACCTTGAACTAAAATAATTTTACGAGCAGCAGTTAAACTACCATAAATCGCTGCAATCAAAATAAATAGCATTTCTAATTGCAACATCAAAATTTGTTGTGGTCCAGTTAATAGGAACATTGTGGCAAAAATCAAAGCACCAAACAGCCCATTATAGACACCTTGATTTCCCAATAATGACTTCACTTCTGGTATTTTCACAAAAGATTCTTCCAATTCAAAAGCTTCCGCTTGTTGTTTTGATGAACCAAACATTTCAACAACCATAATAACAATTGCCTCTATTGCGACCAATCCTGTAATAATATATGCAAACATTTATTCTCCCTCTAGTTCAGTTACTTTAACCTTAACAACAATTTTACCACGCGCATGATGTGTTTCGCTACGTTCATGTGCTGCTCGTATTCCGTCTGTTGTCAGTGGGTATACTGAATCCACCACAATTTCTAAAGTGCCATCAGTAATCGCATCAGCTAAGATAGCTAAATCCTGGCCGTTTGTCTCAAGCCAACCTTCTGAAACTGTCTTATTAGCGGTTTGCTTTTGGGCCTCAGTAAGTGTTGCTGAAATTGTCACAAAATGACCGCCGGGTTTCAAAATAGCAATGCCATTATCAATATCACCAACCATATCAAATACGGCATCATAATCTGATAATACCTCTGCTATAGTTCCTTGATGGTAGTCAATCACACGATCAGCACCTAAACTAGTGACAAAATCACGATTGCTTTGGCTTGCTGTCGTGGCAACATACGCACCTAGCTTTTTAGCGAGTTGAATGGCATAAATACCCACACCGCCTGCACCAGCTTGGATGAGAACTTTTTGACCAGCCTTAACTTGTAATTGACGTAATATTTGTAATGCTGTTAAACCAGCCAATGGGACAGCTGCAGCTGCTTCAAAACTAATATTGTCCGGTTTACGCGCTAACTTATCTGCCTTAACCGCAGTATATTCGGCATACGTGCCATTTTTTCCTATCGGGTCAATATCAGGTCGTGCAAAAATGGCATCCCCAACATGAAAATCATGGACATCATCACCAACTGCAATAATTCTACCGGCAATATCCCAGCCTAACACAACTGGAAATTGCCATTGAAACATACCTTGTAACAACCCTTGGCGCGCTTTATAGTCGATTGGATTAATACTAGTTGCCATGTTTTCAACTAAGACTTCATCTGCCTTAATTGCTGGAACTGCTATATCACTGACTTCTAACTGGCTACTATCACCATATTGATGAATCACTGCTGCTTTCATATGCGTTTTTCCTCACGTTTAAGATAAATAATTTGCAATCATCGGCAACACAACTCCTGTGTGCGTTGGAAAAGCAAAAAACTTGAGATTTGATGTCGTCACTCGTATATTGTTTGTTAATCACTGGAACCAATGCATTGATGACTTCAGGTGCAAAATCACCTATTAACGCCGCCCCAACTAATTGTTTGTCTTGGTTTATGACAATTTTTATCGCTGCGTGCACATCATTTAGTGTCTGAAAACGCATCATTTGACCATAAGGAATTTCAATAATTGTTAAATCTGGTCGTTTGTCCGCTTCAGCAGTTGTCACGCCGACCTGTGCCACACGTGGTAATGTGAAGGCAACTGTTGGGACAACCGGATAAGTAATTGGCGTCTGATCTCCCAGCAAGACCCGCGCAATATAATGTGATTCAAAAGTTGCTGTCGGTGTTAAACGTGCAATTGACTTGGAAATCACGTCGCCACTCGCATAAATATTAGCTACGGTTGTTTGTAAGTGGTTATCAACTAAGACACCTTGACGATCAGAATCAACACCAATTTCATTCAAACCAAGATCTGATATGTTCGCCACGCGACCGGTCGTATCCATCACATAATCAACTTGGTAGGTGTCGCCTTGTGCTGTTGTCACAAGATACTGTCCGTTTTCAAGTTGTGATACCTCAGATACCGCATGATTAAAGGCAAAAGTGATACCCTTCTCAGTCATGTCAGCCACGACGGTCTGCGCATAATCAGCATCAAAACCATTTAATGCGCGGTTCCCATATTCAATCAACGTCACTTTGCTACCAGCAGCATGCGCAATTGACGCAAATTCCATGGCAATGTAACCCGCACCAATGAACACCATTGATTTTGGCATGTCGGGCAAGTCTAAGAAATCCGTGCTGTCATGTGTTAATTCAGCACCAGTAATTGGTAGCTTAGCCGGACGTTGCCCAGTTGCAATAACAAATTGCTCAGCTGTATATGATTCGCCAGTAACTTTCACAGTATTGGCATCGACAAATTTTGCATGACCGGAAATAATATCGATCCCATCCACTGACAACATGTGTGCTAATCCGTCTGATAATGGATCAATGACTTCATGCTTGTATGCCATCAATTCTGGCCAAACAATATCTGGTGTCTCGTTAATTCCAATACCATGATAATGATTCAAGTGATGAATCATTTCAGCTGGCCCATCAAGCAAAATTTTGGCATTGCAACCAAAATTTGTGCATGTACCAGCAACTTTATTTTCTTCAACGAGTGCCACTTTTTTACCAGCACGTGCCAGTGTCTGCGCACCATGCCAAGCAGCATGTCCACTACCAATAAAAATTACATCATACATCATCTATTTTTCTTCCTTTTCTGCTAACATACTTTCTAAAACGTGGTTGAGCGCTTGGTTTTCTCGGAGCACGTCAGCTAACGGCCGACCACTACGTTGCAGTAACGCATCGCGTATGTCATCAATTTCTCCAAGAATTTTTTGAAATAATTGTTGTTTATCATCGGCCATTGCCAAAACTTTGACGCGTTTATCCGTTACACTTTGAACTTTTAAAACCCAACCTTTTTGGACAAGCTTATCAATAACCGGAGTGAGTGTATTACTTGATAGTTCTAATACCGTACCAATATCCATCATTTTTAATGCGTCGCGCTGGTGAATAATCAGTAAGCTCATATATTGTAAATACGACAAGTCATATTGATCCAAAACGCGATCATACAATCGGTGGAAATAACGATTTGTGTTATAAACTGATAAACACAACTCATCATATAGTAGTTCTTCTTGCACCATGTTAGCTCCTGACATTTTTCTATACCAAAAGTATATCGTATACGACACACTTTGTAAACTATTATGCTGAAAAATGATCATGTCATTATAACTGTCAATCTAACACTCTAAAAATTTGCTACCAAATAAAAAAACGACCATACAGTCGTTAATTAACAGTGAAGTGAACTTGTCGCCAATCAATTTTATCAAAACCATCAACATTAATATGTCCTAAAAGTTTAGCAATTGTATAATTTTGTAGTCTATTTTTAAAATCCTGCTCCGCCTCGTTAAAAACTGTCAACACATCGTTTGTAGCAACTTCTAGCGCTTGTTGCACATCTTCTATACGCTTGTTTGATTGTTGGCTTAAAAAAATTCGGTCAGCGAGTTGTGTTGAATGAATGAAACTACCTATGCCCTCAATTGCTTGATAAACATCCAACAATGTAATTTTAGAAATTGGTCGTGCCAATCTGAATCCGCCTTCTTTGCTAGCAATTGCCTGAACAATACCAGCTACAACTAGCTTTCGCATCGTCTTTTTTAAATATGATTCAGAAACTTCTAGTCGATCGCTCAATAAATAACTTTTAACCGGTAAGTCATCTTTTTGCAAAGCTAGCATCACTAAGACGACTAAGCTTTGTTCCACTGCATGTGACATTTTCATAATTTCCTCCAAACATTGCAATCTAATTATCCTAGGCCGACCAAATCATTTGATTATGGCGTAATTTCCAATGATAAACACCCCAAGTTAACACCATTGATACAAGACCAATGATTAATAAAATAGTTAAGTCGTTGGCAACACTGCCACCAATAGAAATTGTTTCACGAAATGCATGAACTGAATATGTCATTGGTACCCATGGATGTATTGTTCTAAAGAATTCATTTGATAGTTCTATCGGATACGATCCAGCACTAGCACTCAATTGAAGTACCATCAGAACTAGCATAATACCTGATCCAAGTTTGCCAAATAACACATTGAAAAACAACACTAATTGATTAAATGAGAATGCTGCTACCAAGGCTACAACAAAGACCATCACAGGTCGCGCTGCATTTAGGCCGTCTATTAACACTAACAACGTTGTCATCACGAGCGCTTGACCTATCCACACTGGAAAGTTAACAGTTTGTTTATCTGCCCACCATGCGATACCACTACGTGGTTTCTTGGCTACAGTCATAAAGTCGTAGATTGTGCTTAGTGTAATCATACCAACGAACAGACCAACAGACATCATGTAAGGTGCCATACCTGTCCCATTATTTTGTACCGTTGATAAATTCGTTTGTGCGCTTTTAACAGGATTTGTTAATGCATTAACATTATCTTTATTACCATGTACTGCTTCAAGTTTAACAGCACCATCAGCCATTTTAGATGCCAATGTCTGTGCGCCATTTTGTGCTTGACCTAATGCCGACATGGCCTGTGACGTACCCGTTGTTAACTGTTGAGCCCCGCTATTCAACTGGCTAGCGCCACTATTTAATGCACCGCTTTTGTTATGCAATTGACCCAGTCCGTTATTTAATTGATTGGCACCAATCGCTAGTTGTGAATTGCCACTAGCTAATTGACTGGCACCGTTATTAAGTTGTGACGATGCAACTGTTACTTGTTTTTGACCAGCATTTAAAGTGGCTGCACCTGAGGCAAGTTGATTGGCAGCTGGTACGAATTGTTGTGCAAGTAACTGACTAATCTGAGTCAAACTGCCATTTAATTGATCAATCGCTTGCTTGTTGCCTGTCTGTGCAGCCGCTAAACCTGCTTTGAGATTCGGCAACACCGATTGCAGTCGTGTTAATTGTGGCAACAAATCTCTTATTTGTCCCAATTGTCCCTGCAATGTCGTGGCCGCTTGACCACTTTTTTCAAGATTGCCTTTTAAATCGCTAGCTGTTTGCCCAAACTGCTGGGCAATATCTGGATTAGTTGCCATAAAGGCTTGAAATTTAGGATTTTTAGCTAAATCATTTATTTTTTGTGCATCAATTCCTGCACCTTGAACACCAGATTGTAAATCGGTACCAGCTTGTGTCATCGCATCAGTATCAATAGTACTATTAGGAATTTGAATTTTATTCACTGCCGTCGTGAGCTCTGTCATTAGATTTTCTAGTTGGTTTAATTTGTCAACCGTTTGTTTATCTTGTTGCCCCTTTGTAATACTATCACTAACTTCTTGCAACTTTTTTGATAATTCTTGTGCCCCAGTTGCCAGTTGTTGACTCCCGGCTTCTAGTTGTGGTGCGTTTTTTGCTAACTGAGATGTTCCAGAAGCCAATTGGTTAGCCCCATTAGCAGCAGAATTAGCACCACTAGTAAGTTGATTGGATCCATTGTTAGCTTGCGATACACCATTCGTATACTGATTCAAACCACCTGCCAATGTTGATGAACCAGATGTTAATGACGATGCACCATCATTTAATTTTTTTGTGCCATCGGCAAGTTGACCTAAGCCGTTATTTAATTGATTTGCACCATTAGCACCTGCTTGCAAGCCTTTTTGTGACGATTTTGTAGCTGACAAAATTGTTTCGTTATAAACTTTTTGTAACGATTTTGTGACACTCGTTTGAATTTTAGCTGCTGCTGAACTCGTCATTTTTTCAGCAATAAAACTTTGTCCTGCATTATGTGCAATGGTTATTTTAGAAGCATTTGGTTTGCCACTTAGTAGTGTGCCGGCATTACTTGTAAAGTCACTTGGAATAGTGATCGTCATATAATATTTACCTTGCTTTAAACCATCTTGAGCTTTTTTATATGATACTTCACTTATTTTTAAAGGTTGATCTTTTATTAATTTATCTGATAAATCAGATCCCAGATGCTGAGTCTTGCCGTTAATCTTAGCTGCTTTATCCTGATTAACCACAGCTACAGGTAAATGACTAACATTCCCATAAGCATCCCACAGAGATGACAAAAATATCACCGCATAAATACTTGGAATTAAAGTAATGCCTATCAATAGTAATTTTAAACCACGTAATTTACCAATGCGTTGCCATTCTGCGCTTTTCCAAAACTTCATGTGCCAAACCTTCTTTTTCGTGTACTTTAAATGTCTATGGATATATTATATACACGGTTAAGGTATTTTGCAAACAAAAAAACATCAATCTATTATTATTTGATGTTTTCTCTTATTAATTAAAGTTGATCTCTCAACAATTGTTTGATTTCTTCTAAACTAGGTTGGCGTGGATTACCTGGTGTGCACTGATCATTGTAAACAAGGTCTGTCAACTGATCAATGTTGCTTTCTAAATCCGCTTTCTTAACGCCATTGCCTGTCAAAGTTTGGTCAACTTCAACCGACTTAGCTAACGTTTTTACAGCAGCAATCAAAGCATCAACCATCTCAGCATCCGTATTACCCTTTAATCCAAGGTAACGGGCAATATCTGCATAATCTTTTTGCGCTGTGTAAGTTTCATAGCGTGGATAAGGGGTACGCTTAACGTTACCAGTCACCGCATTAAATTTGATCACATGAGGCATTGCAATTGCAATTGCCAAGCCATGAGGCAAACCGAATTCACCACCAGTTTTGTGGGCTAGCGAATGGTTAATTCCTAAGAACGCATTGGCAAACGACATACCAGCTAAAGTTGAGGCATAGTGCATCTTTGTGCGTGCATTTTGGCCTTCTTTTGTCGGATTTTTTGGATCGTATTGGTACGATGTTGTCAAATTGTCAAAAATCAACTTGATAGCTTGTAAAGCCCAAGGGCGTGTAAATTCTGATGCCATAACTGACACATATGATTCAAATGCATGTGACAAAGCATCTAAGCCTGAGAATGCTACTGTGCGCTTTGGCACGGTCATAACAAACTCTGGATCGACAATCGCCACCTCGGGTGTCAATTCATAATCAGCCAATGGGTACTTAACATGTGTTTGATCATCAGTTATTACCGCGAATGGTGTCACTTCTGAACCAGTACCAGATGTTGTTGGAATAGCAACCATTTGCGTCAAACGCGCATGATAGAACTTAACGATACGCTTACGAATATCCATGAATTTTTGTTGCAATTCCATGAACAACTCTTTGATACCGTCTTCGTCTTCTAAAATGCCTTCGTGACGTGTTGAATATTCGTACAAGAAGCGCGCAATTTTTCCTGCATCAAGCGCTGAACCACCACCAAGTAAAATGACAGTATCTGGCTTAAATGCAGCCATTTGGCGGGCAATATCAACGGCTTGTGATAAGGTTGGGTCAGGTTTAACTGAACCATAAATGTTTGTTTCTACCTGTTCTTGACGTAATTCAAGTTGGCTCAATACTTTACCAACAAATCCGAACTGAACCATACCAGGATCAGCAACAATGAATGCTCGCTTAATTGATGGCAATTCTTGCAGGTAAGTGATTGCATTTGCTTCATAGTAGACTTCTTTAGGTAAACGAATCCACTGTGGTCGGTTACGTCTGCGAGCCACTGTTTTAATATTAAGCAAGTCATATGTTGATAAGTTGTGAGACAATGAATTCTTCCCCCATGATCCGGTACCAAGCGTCAATGATGGCCGCATAGCATCTGTATAGATATCGCCAACACCACCGATTGAATCCGGTTGGTTAACCAAGATACGTGATGCACCAATTGCATCCGCATATTCTTTAATAAATGGATCATCTTGTGAACCAATTTGAATAGCAGCATTGTGTCCGGCACCTTGATAGTTCAGCAATGATTGTACTGTTTTAATAGCTTCTTCGCGCTTTTCAACCTTATAAATTGAAAGTAACGGTGACAACTTTTCTGAAGACAAAGCTTCACCAATATTCTTTTGATCCAATTCAAACAGTAAGACATCTTTGCCTTCAGGAATTTTCACACCAGCTTGTTCAGCAATCCAACGGCCTGACATACCAGCAACTGGACCAGCAATGCCAAAGCCTTCGGCATTTGGCTTAAACACATAATCAGCAATTTTTTTGTAGTCTTTTTTAGGTACTAAATAAGCACCTTGATCCTGCATCTTTTGAAGCACTTCATCATAAATTGGGGCTTGAATGACTGCTGAATTCTCAGTAGCACAGATCATACCATTATCAAAACGCTTTGACAATAACAAATCAGATACCGCACGATCAGTATCAACTGTTGCATCTAGGTAAATAGCCCCGTTTCCAGCACCAACACCCATCGAAGGATTTCCCGACTTCAAGGCTGCATTAACCATTGCAGGCCCACCAGTAGCTAGAATAGATGCTATGCTATGATTTTGAATTAACGCACTAGTACCATAAAGTGATGGCTTTTCAATCCACTGAATAAAGTTTTCAGGTGCACCAGCTTTAACAGCTGCATCATAAACAATTTTGGCAGCAAGTGCCGATGATTTTTGTGCTTGTGGATGAAATGCAAAGATGATTGTGTTTCGTGTCTTAGCTGTTAGCATTGACTTGAAAATCGTTGTCGATGTTGGGTTAGTTGTGGGCACGATACCAGCCAAGACGCCTAACGGTGCAGCCAATTCAACTTTCCCTTGAATTTTATCTTCGCTGATGACACCAACTGTCTTATCAAACTTGATTGCGTTATAAACAGATTCTGATGCAAAACGATTTTTTGTATCTTTATCTTCAACAACACCTCGACCAGTTTCATCATAGGCTGCATGAGCTAATACTAAAGAATTTTCTGAACCTGCTAATGCCATCGCTGCTACGATTTTATCGACTTGTTTCTGTGTATAGGTCGAAAACGTTGCTAATGCTATTTTTGATTTTTCAACTAATGCTGCTGTCATTGCTTCAGCTTGTATTTGTAGTTCTGCTTTTTCTTCAGGTGTCAAAACCTTTTTTACGGGCTTTTTTACAATTGTATCTGCCATAATGATGTGCTCCTTTTATTGTTTGCTCATTACTTAACAATATAAGTATATAACACCCGTTTATAAAAAGCAAGTATTTTTATAAAAGTTTTTAATCTACTGTTATAATAGGATTTGTAAGCGCTTTCTATTATTTTTATAGATTGTGTATTAATTTACAATATATCTATGAAATACATCTTATTCCCTAAATTTATAATACACCATTACAGAAAAAAGATAAGTTATAAATAACTTATCTGTCAGATATGACTATATTTCATCTCATAAATGATACTAAAATTCCTGCAATAACCAAAACGAGTGCACCACCAATTCGATTTCCCATCTGTGCAAAAGCAATCAAATGCATACGATTTGATGCGGCCAAAACTGCAACGTTTCCAGTTCCTCCCATGCTATTATTAGCCAATCCTGCTGTGATAACTGATTCAACTGGATAAAGTCCAAACATCTTTCCTAAGAAAGCACTTGCTAATGATATAATGATGATACTAGTTACACACAAAACAACAAACTGCCAAGATAGTGCACTCAATAATAACTTAATATTCAACAATGATAATCCAACACCGGCAAGTAAAGCATGTGTCATATTCTTTACGACCAGTTGTCCGAACATAATCACTGATTCTTCATAATAAACGGGTAACAACCCGAGTGCCTTAATTAATACAATTGTTAAAATAATAAAAGCATAAGCGTTAATATTTGGGAAAAGGGCACTCAACATTGTGCCAAATACAAAGAATGATACCGAAATGACAAGACCCACACCCATCTGAATATAGTCTGGCTTCAATTCCTTTGCAACTTTTTCACTGCTATTTTTACTATGTAACAACTCTCCGTGTCCATTGTATTTACTCGTCATAAATATTTTAGAAACCAAACCGGCACTAATAATAGCCAATAAATTACCAAAAATAACTGCTGGAAATAACTGAGATAATATTGCTGCAGCTGGACGTCCAAACGCATGCGCATATATGCCTGACAAAGGGACGATACCAGCACCAACGCCACCTGCCATAATTGGTAAACTGATGTACAACACTGCGTGAGCAAACCCCTCACCAATTAGCATTCCCATTAAGCCAACACCAAAAAATGTGATTGCCATTGAGATAAATGCAACAGGTAAGAATCTTATAGCCGCACTTAACAACATTTTACGATTCATCTTAAAAATTGATGAGCCAATTAAGGATACAATATATAATCCCAGGAAATCCATACCGTTAATAAATCCTGAGGCAGTATGAACAACTGATTGTGGCATAATACCTGTTGTGACCAATATAGCTGTCGCCAAAATAGTAAACACGGATCCGCCACCTAGATACGACTTAAAAATAGGTAGATGCGCCCCTAAGTAATAAAAAATATGTCCCATCAAAACTAAACTAAAATAGCACCGATCATTGTATTCGGTAAGGTGTGTGTCTGTATCGCTACTACCAGCAAAATTGCCATTAAAATATAAGCAACCAAGCCAATACCACTTATTTGAATTGCATCCATTTTAGCAAGTCGGCTGCGCCAGTTATGCATCGTATTTTTACTATCATTATTATCTAGCATTATTTAAATTCTCCATCATCCATTAGTTATAAAATTCACAAAATGTTGTAAAAATAGACATAATCATCACTTTATAGTAATCACCTTCTTAGTTATTTTTTATTTCTCTATCCCTTTATAAAGCTTATAATATTACTATTAAAGGATTTATAGTCTTCTACCTGTGGCATATGTCCGACATTATTAAGCGTTACCAATGTTGTGAACTCATTGTTTAATTGTTCACAATAATCAAGATAACCCTTTCCCCATATTGATGTACATGCGCCTTTAACAAATAACTGTGGTACTTTAATGTCTCTAACTACTTGACACCAATCTTGCAATAAATGGTCAATCAGCAATTCATGACCTAAATCAAAATCAAAAGGATTTAATTTTTTAACGCCATTTAGTATTACTCGTAACTCATTATCTATTGGTTGTTTATTCATTTTTAAGAAAGGTATTTGCTCAGAAATCATCAAAAGATTGTCCCATTTTAAATTAACTAAACCACCCGACCATCCCTCATCGTTAAACAATTTTGGCGATTCATCTATTATGATGATGCAATCAATGTTTTGATAACCAAAGAGTACTGTATAGGCCCATATCACACTGCCACCCATGGAATGTCCTATCAATCTAACACCTCTCAACTTCAAATTTAAAATTAACTCATGTAAATCTGCAGCCAATCGCATAATTTTAAATTTTTTGCCGTATGTGTCGAGGCACCATGACAGCGCCAATCCAAGGCAATCACCCGAAAACCAAGTTCGAGTAAACAGGCTGATTGATAATACCACTCTTCTTTCACACCAGCATATCCAGTTAACAAAATTACCGCTTGACCATCGCCTTGATCTGTATAAGACAGCTTAACTTTGTCACTTGTTATAAAACTCGTCATATACCACCAACCAACCTTGCAAGGAAAACCGTTGAAATTAAATTATCCGCGGTGCCACCTATACTTAAATGACGTTGCACAAATTCAACATCTAATTTTTTTAAATAAGTTATCCCCGCAGATGTTTGACTGCCACCTAATTCAAAATACGTCGCTGACCATTGCTTGAGTTCTGTTAAAATATCAGGACTACCTGCACGCTTAATTAAGTTAGTATCAACAATAGAACTCGCAATTTTCATCAATGTATCTAATAGACGCTGACTCGTTGATCCTACAGATTTTAATAAGAACGGCAACGCCATATCCATAACTATGGGAAAACCCGCTGCAGCCTCGCCACGAATTCCTGGCAATCGGTATTGTTGATATTGCTGTTCACCAGCAGTTAATTTTTGTTTCTTTTTATATAGATTTTTAAAGTCATGCTGTACCAAGTTAACTGTCATTTTGGTTATAATTTTTTGCAAATCATTTACAGTGACACCACCAATTTTTGTACCATAAGCAATTGCAGAAATTAAAATGCCTAACGAAAATATTGCCCCTTTATGCGTATTAACGCCATGTGTTGCACCACACATTTTTGCTTCAGCTCTTACGCCCAATTGCCTTAATGTTTCAAACATTACTGTCAAATCATCTCCTGAAAAATCATGTGATATGGCATAAGCTTCGTTAAAGTATTGTTGTAATGACAGACTGCTATCGATAAATGTGAAAACTGTCATATCACTATGTGCGCCATTACTCACAGGATCTACCAACCCTGGTTTTGGATTTAGTGATACTTCATACAATAATGCTGTCATGGCGGCACGTACAATTTGATCTTGTGATTGTTTTGAAATTGTTATCTGTTTTTTCATATATATCGTACAAATTTTATTAATTGCGTCATAACCAGATTCAAGCGTATGAACCCCTTGTTTAATACATGTTTTCGCGTCTTTATCGCAAATGAAGCAAGTACGGGCCCGATACCCTAAACTACGCCGCGACAATTGCTGCTCATTTTGTTCAGCCATAATATCTATGTCAAACAAGCGACCAATGGGGCTTGTTTCTTCAAATGAAATCGTCGCCAATTTAACTGCTTTCAAATCTCCTAAAACGGCCAAAAAGCCTTCAGGACCAGTTGTATTTTCAATAAAAAATCGTTCGTAAACAATTTTAAATTGCTTTAAATATTGCTTGATGTCGCGCAAACCAAAATTATAGCTATCCTTAAGTAGTGGACTACTTTTAATTGGTCCGGGTATATTTAACTTAATGCTGACAATAATTGCTGTTGGATACTTTATTTTTAATCTTTCTTGGTAATGACTACGCCATTCCTTATTGTCTAATACAGACATCAAGTCAATTGATCGGCCATTTTCAAAGACGTTCATTCAGTTGCCTCTTTCCATTCTTAAATCTATGTACACGAACCTTCAGGTTCGTTGTTTAAACTCATTATTTCACTTGTTTAATCACGTCAATTAATGTCCCATCTCGGTATTCAGCAACTGCAACAACACGATCTGTAAACTGCAATGGTTTTGGTGTCCCAACAATTTTTGCCGCTTTTTCTTGCAATGCTTCAATTGTGTAAAGAGGTAGCCCAGGGACATTCTTTAATTGAGCCATTAAGTCTTGTCGTTTTGGATTAATAGCGATCCCAACTTCTGTCACAATCACATCTATTGAGTCACCTGGTGTGATAACTGTGGTAACTTCAGGCACAATTGTTGCAATGCGTCCTCGAACAAGTGGCGCTGAAATGATGGTTAATTTAGCCATTGCCGCATCTTGATGACCGCCAATAGCACCACGAATAATGCCATCTGATCCGGACATGACGTTAACGTTAAACTTCGTGTCAATTTCTAAAGCAGATAAAATGGCAACATCTAATTTGTCAACCATAGCGCCTTTATTAGCTGGATCAGCATACCAAGAAGCATCAATTTCTTGTTGGTATGGATTATCCTTCATTGATTCAGCCGCACCTTTGTCAAAATCTTGAACATCCATTACTTTGGCAACTAGTCCTTCATTTAACAAATCAACCGTTGGTTTAGTAATACCACCCAATGCAAAAGCTGCCTTAATATTTTTTCAATCATTGCTGTACGTAAAAACCTTGTAACAGCCAGCGCCGCACCACCTGAACCCGTTTGAAATGAAAAGCCATTTTTAAAGTACTCGGAATTAACAATGACATCGTTAACCGTTTTAGCAATTTTAAGTTCCTTAGGATCTTTAGTAAATCGTGTTGCACCTGAGCCAATTTTATCTGGGTTCCCAACTTCATCTACTTGAACAATATAATCAACTTGAGTTTGCTTAATAGAAGCTGGTGTATTAGGATACGGCTTAATATTATCTGTAATCAAAACCAACGTATGCGCATATTGAGCATCAATTAGCGCATACCCTAATGAACCAAAAGCTGCTACACCATTCATACCATTGGCGTTTCCCATATCGTCAGTGTTTGGTACACCCAGAAAGGCAACGTCAATTTTGATATCACCACTCTCTATGGCACGAGCACGGTTACCATGAGATCTGAATATAACAGGATTTTTC
>AEMJ01000505.1 GCA_000166735.2 Leuconostoc inhae KCTC 3774
TCTCCAGATTCCCAGCGTGATACAGCTTGTCGTGAAACAAACAATTTATCAGCTACATCCTCTTGTGACATGTTTAAATCAGAGCGATACTTTTTGAGCTGATTCGGTAATACATTAGCCATCACATCAATCCTCATTTCTAGTTATTTAACTCCCCTAATTATGCTGCATGAGGGACATAAAGTATAGCAATTAAACGACTAAAAACCGCAATTAGCAATCCTTAATTGCGCACGGATAGATTGCTAATAACAAATTTCCATTCACCAAAAACCTATCATACCAACTTTCATCAGATTGCATCATTAAGCAACCATTTATGTTCGACAAAAATATTGTCTAATCAGACAATATTTTTTTGAAACAGCAGTCGCTATTAAAATCCCAAATCCCATTGGTAGTAAAGCAGACGACTCTAAATGACATATTTCAATCAACATGAACATTGCCATAAAAGGTGCTTGCTGAGATGCTGCTAATAGTGTGCCTGCCCCTAAAATAGCGCCTTGTCCAATTGACATACCTGGAATCCAAATAGCTAAGATAAGACTTAACACAGCACCTAATGCCCCACCAACAGCAATAGAAGGCGTCAATGTGCCACCTGAAGCGCCTGCACGAATGGTTAAGACCGTCACAACGACTTTTAATAAAGCCCCTACGACTAGAATAACCAACATCGTTAATTGATGACTATTAATGGCGAGTTGTGCTAATGAACGGCCATTCCCCATAATTTCAGGAAAAAAGTATGCCACAATACCAGTTAAGATAGCTGCCACTGGCAATTGCCATAGAATGTGATTATCTTTTGTTTGATGTTTTTCGGCCCATTGAAAAAACTTTCTAAACCAACTACCTGCTAAACCACTTAATGGTGCTAAAATCAGCACAAACACAAAACTCACCAATGAAAACTTAACATCTGTAAGTATATAGTACGGCTTGAAGCCTTTAACTAACGATCCAACAAACATGGCAATTATTGACATCGTTAAACTAACGCCAACTGTTCGCAGAGTTAATTTTTTAAATAATACTTCAACCGAAAAAAACATCCCAGTAATTGGCGCAATATAAATCCCGGCAAAGCCGGCGCCAGCAGCTGCTGTAATCAATAAGCGTTTATCTTCTGCTGTTAACTTAGGGACATGGTATCTGTCGCATAAATCTTCCCATTTTTGCGCCAAAAGCGCCCCAGCTTCTCGTGGTGCTAATTCACGCCCAACAGATCCACCAGTGCCAACGTAAAATATTTGTGTCACAACATGAACCACTGTTTGCCAAAAAGGCATGCGTTCACCAGCTAATGCCCTTTTAATGCTGATAGTCGGCGTTGTTTTGGTGCGTAAAAACCACCAAATTACAGCCGCAATCACACCACCAACAGCAACAGAAAGTAGCCGATCAATTGGTGTTGCACCGACTGGTGCCGGAAATTTTGCCGTTTCTTCATAATGTAAAAAGAAATGCTCAATAACTTCTAAAAAGAGGGATAATAATAGGGAACTCAATCCGACAATCACGCCTAGCACTACGGTTGACACTGCTAAAACTATATTTTCTTTGTACTGGTTAAACGCCATATTTAAACACCTATTTTTTCAATTTACCAACCATTATATTCTACCGCAAGGATGATTTTAATTCGATCTTTTTTAATTATAATTTAATTGTTATCGTTGGCGATAAAAAGTGGTTGTTAACAATGTTTGAGAATCATTGTTAACAACCACTTACTAAGCTACGCCCTATAATCAAAATAATTTGGTTATTTTTTGGAAAGTTAAACTTTCAAAGCACGTTGGTCAATCCATACTTGTTGTCCGTCATTCCCATTTAACTTGATCAAATTCCATACTACACCCTTTAAATTTGTGTATTCTTCTGTTACTTGAACTTTAGTATTCTTATATCTATTGTTACTGGTTTTATCGAAAAATTTCGAATTTGTTTCCCCATATGGCGCATTCAAATACATGCCATCTGAACTTGCACGTAATGTAATCGTTGCACTGTATGCAACTGACCTTGTTACAATTGGAGAAAACGAACGTTTATCAATCCATACTTGCTGATTATTAACATTAGCAAGATACCAGACAACTCCTTTAGTATCTGAATGTTCTTTAGTTACAGTAACCTTTTGATTATTATACTGGCTTACATTCCCAGTATATTTTGAATTTGTTTCCCCATATGATGAATTCAAATACATTCCGTCTGCTCGTTGGCGTGTATTAATTGTAGCGTTTAGCGCTACAATTTGATCAAAGGTTGCACTAAATGCACGATTATCAATCCAAGTATTTTGTCCATGTAAATTAACTAAATAGAAAGTAATCCCAAATTCATTGGCATATTGTTGTGATATTTTAACATATTGTCCGTTAACCGACTTTGTATTACCAATCCATTTAGCATTTTTAACACCATAAGGTGCTGAAATATAGAGACCGTCTGTTCTTTGTGAACTATTAACATACATATTCATATTTAAGTTTTGCGTATATGTTGTAGTGAGCGCATTCTTATCAACCCACAGTTCTTGACCATTCAACTTGATCAAATTCCAAGTCACACCATAGGCATCTTTCCCCTGCTTAATTGCATCAACACGTTGCCCATTAAATGATGTTGTGCGATCTACCCAACGTGAACCATCACCACGGTATGGCATGTTTGCATACAAACTGTCCGTACGCTGATTACTATTAATATATAGCTGTTGCTTAATATCTTGTGTTTGGAGTTGTGTAAAAGCACGATTATCCACCCACACTGTTTGCCCACCAAGCATAACCTGATTCCAGACAATACCTTTATCATCATAATACTGCTTAGTAACTGTGGCAATCTGACTATTATACTTTTTAGTGTTGCCAACCCAAAGCGCGTTACCCTGACCATAAGTACCGTTAATATACAAACCATCTGTTCTGTTTGCACTGTTGACAAACATTCTATTATTGACTTCACGTGTAAAGTTTGTTGCAAATGACCGATTATCTATCCATACTTCTTGCCCGTTAACTTGCAGTAAATTCCAAGTCACGCCTCGTGTATTGTACTGTGCCTTAATTACAAAAGCTGTACCATTATAATTATTAATCTGACCAACATATTGGGCATTTTCCATACCATATGGTGCATTAATGTACATACCGTCTTTACGACCATCATAGGTAACAAAGCTCATCATATCTGTTACTTTCAAAGGCACTGATGTAAATGCTCGACTGTCAATCCAAACAGATTGATTATTTAAACTTGTAAGATACCATGTTACAGTGTCACTGGTTACATATTGCTTTGTAATTATTACATTTTCACCATTATATTGCGTAGTATTTCCCACGTTAATTGGATTTAAATTATAGCCTTGTTCATTTGTTACGTTAGCCCCATAAGGTGCATTTAAATACATACCATCTTTTCTAAATGAACTATTTATATATTTCTTAAAATTAACATTTTGTCCTGGAAATCCATACATGGCTGAGTCTATCGCATTATATGGATCAACCCAATCATTTTGCGTGGTTATAGTCTGTTCTACCGATGTTGTATCGTTGTCATTAATTTTAATAATGAATGATGGTGCTGTAGTTGCATTTAAATTTTTACCAGCTGCATAATTTCTATTTGACATATAACTAGTAACCAATAAACGATCGCTATAGCCATTTACTGGAACAGCGTAATAAGAATATGTGTCGGTTCTATCTCCATAATCAGTATTTCCTAATAATACAGCGCCGTTACCATTCAGAGGCTTATACGATCCAAATATTGTATCGCTGACATAACCTAACATGGCAATATCAGAGACATTAGTTCTTCTTCCACTAGATTCTAAACTAGATTTTGATACTCTTGTATCTGTAAATAAATAATATTTGCCATTCATCGGAACTATATTTGCACGTTCAATTTCATCAGTAACTATATTACTAGTTATCAGAGGACTATATACATGATCCACTGTTGGGTTATCTTGTACATTTGTCAACCTTACTAATCCCAAGGCTCCATTAGCCAATGAAGCAACTCTAGACGTCTCCTCGTTACCTGATACCTCTAGTAACTTGATAACATTATAGTTTAATGATCCACCATAATTAGATAAATCTGTTATGTTATCATAACCTGAATTTTTATCAGTACCCGTGTTGCTTTCAAATGCTAAGTATCGTGTCCCATCACCTTCAATGACATGTGGATCGCGTAATGTGAAATTGTCTCTATCAACATTAAATGTTTGTTCTATTTGTTGATAATTGGTCCCATCACCTTCAAAAATCAAATGATCATTTTTAATACCTTCAATATATAAAGTCTTATTCTTATCTTCCTTCACAATAATGTTCACCGTATGAAGCTTTTGCATGTTTTGCCTGAGATCATTATTCCATTGCACACGTGTATAAAATAACTGAATACTTTCATTATCATTTAACGTCGCAGATCCCGACCATTCTTGATTCCAAGGCACTGCTTCATAACCAAATACAGGGCCTATCATTTTCCAATCACTTAGCGCAGTCGCTTTATATGGTGCAGATAACATGTATAAATGAGTATCACTTGGATTGCTTGGTAATCCTGCTAATGCAAACATCACTTGAGAACCTTTAATCTCAGCCACTCGTTGAGTTTTAGCATCCTGAACCATCCATGAATCCCAAATATCAAGATTCGCTACTTCTCCCGTTTGTGCACTTTTTGTAGTAACTGCAGGTAAATTTTTTATATTTCCAGAATTAAATTTGGGCACTGCCAATGACACTGGCTGCTCATTGAGCTGATTAATTAAATCATCAAAATGTTTATATGTGATGGCATTTATGTCAGCTTTTTTATTGGGATTATCATAATATTTAAGAGCGGCAGCGTTTAAAGCAGTTATTTGTTGGTCGGTTAAATTTTGAAGTGTTTGATTATCAATTGCTGCATCTAATAATAATTTGTTTCCCAGATCAGTCAACTTAGATTTCTGAGATTTTATATTTAATTCATCTGCTATTTTGTCTGTTTCTGCTGCCTTTGTTGTATTAA
>AEMJ01000504.1 GCA_000166735.2 Leuconostoc inhae KCTC 3774
TTAACGCCTGTTCAAGCAACGCTGGATAATCAAATGCTAATACTAAAGCCTCCTCGCTCGCGGCGACAGGTTCAGCAATTGTAAGCATTGCTTGTTGCGCAACGTTAAACTGTGTGATAAGTGTCGGCCAATTGCTTTTTGCACGACTCAACGCCTCACGTTTAGCTAGCTGTAACACAGCAAACACTGCTTGTTGCCCAGTTCGAACTAATAATTCATTATCAGCATTATGACTTATTTGCTCAGATAATACCGGAGCAATGACTTGTTCTTGTTCGGCAACACTAGGCGTTATATTTTAACTTTTCAGTAACTATAGGTTTGGCATTTATTGTTCGATTCTTTTTGATTCATTTTATTTTGACTGGTGAAGACATAAGTGATTCATCGTTTACCGATGACTTTTC
>AEMJ01000503.1 GCA_000166735.2 Leuconostoc inhae KCTC 3774
GTAATTTGATTGTATGTGATTTTGTATTCTGTTTGATAAATTATAAATTGTTGTCTGTTGTGCAGTATTTTGCTCTGGTGTGCCAAGCTTTGCTTTAGTCTCAGAAGTCTTTTGGTTGGCTTTTGCTTGAAGATGATGATGACTCATTTGTTGCAGATGAGCTAGCACTGGCAGGTATCGTCGACGTTGAAACCGATACATTACTACTGTCATTTGATTGTTGGTTATCAGTAGTTAAATGTGTCAAGACGAACCACATGCTACCCAGCACCAAAATAACTATAATA
>AEMJ01000502.1 GCA_000166735.2 Leuconostoc inhae KCTC 3774
TTGTACATTTTTATATAGCTCTTCAGCGGTGTCTAGTATATCATCATATGTTAAATCTTGTAATAACATAATTTTATCAAATAAATTGGTACCGAAAAGTACATCATCGCCACGTAAGGCAATGCTTTCTAACGAATTCAAACGCTGTATACCTTCTCCTAATGTTGCGCGACGTAAAGATTCAAAAAACTGCTTCCTTACCATCAAGCACTTTGCGATACTCAGCTAATTGATTCTTAATTGCAGCTGTTAATGCTTCATATTCAGTCGTTTCTGACAAAAAAAGTAACAAATTGATAGTTTCGTAAGAGATCAAATGACGTTTCAAATTCAGTATCAATGAT
>AEMJ01000501.1 GCA_000166735.2 Leuconostoc inhae KCTC 3774
AAGAGTTGCAGCTGGCTATCATGACACGCTGTTTTCAGATACGCAAACAATTGCCTCAGCATCGGCCATTCGTTTAGCGCTACATAAAAATAAGTTAGAAAAAATACAAAGTGTTGTGCCAGACATCACTTTACAAAATGTACAATCAATGAATAATACAATTAATTTTGAACAAAAATTTTTGCCATTGTTAAAGTACCGTTTAATAACAGATACTGTAGGACAATTAAGTCAAATTTACCAAATGGGTGAAGGCTTAGAACATCGTTTAGCAGCTGTAGCATTAAGTGAACCGGGACCACAAAACTACCAAAATTTTATCAAATCAGTGAAATCAAAGCGGTACACATTTGCACGGATGCAACGCACATTACTATACACGTTGTTAAATGTTAAAGTGGATCAAATGCAGTCTGCTATGCAAGAGCCGTATTTACGTGTTTTAGGATTTACTGATGCTGGTCAGCAATATTTAAATAGCATCAAAAAAACAGTTACATTGCCATTAATTAGTAAAGTTGATCAAAATTTGACCAAAACTAATCTGCGTTTAGATTTTAAGGCGGGTAAATTATGGCAAATGTTAGCAAATAGTACGGGTCAGCAACAAGATGTGACGCGTAAACCAATATACGTCGCCACTAAAAAATAAACTTAGTTGCAATGTCTGTCATTTTAGATTATAAATGAATTTTTATAATGGCGATATTTAGGAGAAAAAATGAAATATAATAAAAACCAATTGCAAAAATATCGTCAAAATGCCTTGACTTTTGATGAAAAACTTAATCTAGAAGAAAACGCAAAAAAACGCTTTCCAACTACGGTTTTGGCCTTGTCGTTAGTACAAGTAAAAGGGTATATTCGTTATTATGATAACGAGGATCTCAGCCTTCACGCCGAAATTACTGGAAAAATTACTGTACCTTCTTCACGATCATTGCTACCTGTTGTTCGTGATATTAATCTTATAATTGACGAACGTTATATTGAAGATGAACAACGATTAAAAGATTTTGATGAAACCGAGGCAGTTTTTGTATTAGAAAACGATACACTAGATGTTGACGAGGCCATCCTTGATAATATTATTGCAGAATTGCCATTGCAAATTTTGACAACGGCAGAAATAGCAGATGATAAATTACCTTCTGGGAAAGATTGGCATGTTGTTAGCGAAGAAACGTTTGAAAATGAGAAAAAAGATGATAATAATTCAAATTTT
>AEMJ01000500.1 GCA_000166735.2 Leuconostoc inhae KCTC 3774
AGGCTATACTTTGATAATATTATTGCAGAATTACCATTACAAATTTTAACAACAGCAGAAATAGCAAATGACAAATTGCCTGCTGGAAAAGATTGGCATGTGGTCAGTGAAGAAGCATTTGAAAATGAGAAAAAAGGCGATAATAATTCGAATTTA
>AEMJ01000499.1 GCA_000166735.2 Leuconostoc inhae KCTC 3774
AAAGTGCACAAATACAACAGAATACCAAAAGAATGAACAGAAATGGTACAGTGCTTTAAATGATTTAAATAAGTCGCGTAGTCAAAGGGATGCGTTAACAGCGTTAGATGAGTATGCAGGTTTTTATCAAGGTGTACGTGTTTTGATGCAAGCACAAGTTAGACAGCAATTTTTAGGCATTAAAGGTGTTGTCGCTGAACTCATGACGGTACCAACTGACTATACGCAGGCAATTGAAACAGTTTTAGGTGGTGCGCTACAGCAAGTCGTTGTAGATACAACAACGACTGCTAAAGCAGTTATTCGTCATTTAACTCAAAAAACGTGCCGGACGTGTCACTATTTTACCGATTGATACGATTAAGCCAAGACAGCTAAGCGGCATTGAACGTATTAGAATGAGTGATGGGTTTATTGGGGTGGCAGCCGATTTAGTAGAAATGCCTGCTGATATGCATGCTATCAAGTCAAATTTGCT
>AEMJ01000498.1 GCA_000166735.2 Leuconostoc inhae KCTC 3774
AGCTAAAATAGCTTGTAGCGCTTCATCTTGTGTTTTAGCTTGGTTGATGACTGCTTGTTGTCCAAAATAGCCTACAAACCCACGTTCTGCCTTTTCGATATAACCAACTTGTTTATTATCGATCATCACTTGTGTTTGATCTGCCACAACAGTAAGGTCTACACTAAAATTTTGATTCTTCTTACGCATTTTATAACCCTTTACGATTTGATTTCATATGTTCAAGCAAGGCGCCTGCACCTTTGGCAACATTATCAAGTGGTGAATCAGAAACAACGACTGGTACTTCCAATGCATCAGCCAACAATTGATCCATGCCATGAAGAAGTGCACCACCACCTGTTAGCATAATGCCACGATCAATGATATCTGCTGCTAATTCAGGCGGGAGCTTTGACAAAACTGAATGTGCTGCGCGAACAATTTGTTGTAGTGTATCATGCAATGCTTCTTCCACTTCATTAGAATGAATTGTAAT
>AEMJ01000497.1 GCA_000166735.2 Leuconostoc inhae KCTC 3774
TTGTACCATTTCGTGATGGAGATTGGGTAACACCAACCTATATGAAATATAATAATCAGTATTTTAATACGAAAACAGGTGAACAAGTAACTTTGTCATCAGATGCAACGCTTAAAAAATGGCTGCAAAGACACAAGATTATGTGGATAAGGTCCTAGAATATTCAGACTCAGTCATTACGGGTGACCTATTGCGATTTGATCAATCACGCTCTGATTTTCATACCGTCAATAAAAAAGACTTTGACTACAAAAGAAGTGCAGGTTTGGCTAAACTAAAAGCTGCACAACAAACAAATCCGTCAAGTGTCTTAGCCAAAAATAAAACAATCGACAACAAATTTGTACAAAACTGATGCACCGGAA
>AEMJ01000496.1 GCA_000166735.2 Leuconostoc inhae KCTC 3774
TTTTGTGTTATTTATTTTCTAAGAATGACATTGTATTTATAAATTAATTTGAATTTTGCATGCCAGCAGCAATATTTGCCAAAGAAATGTCTGCTGTACTAGCTACCCATAATTTTGGTGATGCAGATTTAGCCGCTAAACCTATACCTAATGCTGTCTGACCAGCAGCTGTAATGGCTTCTACCCCCGCACTAGCATCCTCCAACCCTATAATTTGACTTGGCTTTAATTTTAAAATGTCGCCGGCTTTAGTAAATATTTCAGGATCAGGTTTACCATGTGATAATGTTGCTGGGTCAACGATTCCAACAAAATCATCAATAATCCCCAATTTTTCAAGAATTTTAGGCGCATTTTTAGAAGCACTTGCAATACTAGCAACGTAGCCACCAGACTTAATTTCTGATAAAAATGCAGTCATGCCTGGTAAAATATCTTTTGGTGTAATACCTTGAATGAGTTCAACATAGTGGGTATTTTTTGTATCGTAAAAGCTTCTTTTTCTTCATCACTATACTTGTCTTGCTGTCCTGCAGCTGACAAGATCATATTTAAAGAATCCATGCGGCTAATACCTTTTAATTGATTTCCTAATTCATCAGACCAATTAACACCTATTTGCAGAGCTAAATCATGCCATGCCTGCTCATGGAACTTAGCCGTGTCAGTAATGACACCATCTAAATCAAAAGTAAAACCCTTAATGTCTGAAAATTCAACCATTGTAAACTACCTTTCTCTCTTTCTGTGCAATAAGCGCAACTATTTGATCAACTACCATAATACTGATATCGCGATTGCTGGTAATTTTTACCTCTTTAGTTGTTATCTCAATGTCTAATTGCACGCCTTGATAAAATTGCGTGAAACATAATTTCGACCATTGTTTTGGCAAACGTGGATTTAATACAAACATATCATGTAGCATGTCCACACCTGCATAGTCATTTTGAATGACAGCTAATGTTTCACCCATCACGCCCATGTGGACTCCCTCAGCTGTTGTACCACCTTGTATATCATAATAATCTGAACCAATTGCATCAGTTAAAAAATCATAAGCTTGTGCTTCAAGCGTTGTATTACCATGTCGTGCAAGTTCAACATAAATACCCGCAAATACAGGTCGTGATGTTGTTGAACCATGTGTTGTTCGTTTTAAATAATAGGCTGTATTTTTAGCTAACCAATCATCTGGTAATTGATAACCTAATTGCGTAATTAACTCATGTGTATGCGCAGCACCCAGATTATAAATTAACATCAAGAAATCAGCTTGTTTAATAACTTGGTAATCGTCTGGTGCTTTTCCTTCAGATTTTAAAAGTCGATCAATACGATGGATATCACCGTATTTAGCTTGATAAGCAGGAAAATCTAACTGTTTCAACTGGAAAAATCCTTCATATTGTTCAACAATGCCATCACTATTAATTGATAACTTCAAGAGATGTCGGATCATTTCTGCTTTTTCTTGTTCGACATCAGTATAGCCAACCTGTTTTGCCACTTGACTAAAATTGATAGCCGGATTTTGTGATAATTCATGCAAATAGTTCAATAACCACACTAGCATAATATTTGTATAGGCATTATTAAGTAGGCCACCCTTATGCGCTCCAGGAATTTCTTCGTGAAACTCATTTGGTCCCATCACACCAGCAATAATAAATCTATCACCTGTGGATTGTGCCTTGTTAATCCAAAAACGGGCAATTTGCATGAGCATTTCTAACCCATTATCATTCAGATGATCTAATTTGCCTGTCATTTTCTGGTACACCCACATGTTGTAGGCTATCGCCAAAGACACATGCCGTTGCAGACGAGAATTATCGGGAATCCAAGTATTATCAACTGTATTTAAATGAATCAACTGGCTTTGCTCATCCCCATACATGCCTGATTGCCAAGGATACATCGCACCAGTTTCATTTTCAGACAGGGCATTTTTTTCAGCCACTGACAAACGGTTCGTACGATATTTCAAAATTGATCGTGCCACAGTCGGTTCATTTGCTGAATAATAGGGTAAAGCAAATAGTTCATCCCAGAAAATATGACCACGATAACCTTCACCAGTTAATCCACGAGAACCAACAGACACGTCTAAATTCGGATTGGCATGATGATTTCCCATTTGGTTTAAATGAAAGATACCCATTCTGATTAATTTTTGCATGGCATCATCGCCAGTAATTTGAACATCTTTTGTCTGCCATAATTCATCCCAATAATCATGACTGTTTTGTTGAATTTCTGAAAATGTTGTTTGATCAACTGCATTTTGAACGAACACTGTAGGATCTGTTTTCGTTTCCAAATCACTTGCTAGCGCCATCACGCGCGTGATAACCACTGCTTGCCCAGTACGCCCATGAGCAGCATATTGATCAATGATACTGTCACCTGTTATTTGAGTTGTTTTTGATTGCACATTTTCGCCACTTGATTGCGATGCCAAAGCCACTGTCACATGAGTTGTTCGTGTACAAGTTGTCATCGTTGTGTCAGTTATTGATTGAATCACAAATTCTTTCGAATCAAAATCTCGGTAACGCGCAACGTTTTTATTTTCAACGCTACCATCAATTTTGGCCTCAACCGTCAAATCAACATCATAACTAGGTGTGACTTTGAATTTTAAAGCTAAACAATGCCAATTTATAGGATCAACAATTTTGATAGTTTCAATATCAACAAAATGTTCTCGGTTATCATCTACCAAAACACGATAACGATCAATTAATTCCCCTGTTTTAAAATCAAGTCGTCGTGTCAAGTTGGTCATCGTATCATTATTAATCACTAAGGGTTGTCCAGCAATTGACACAGTCATCAGTTGAACATTCGGTAAATTAACTAAATCTTCATTAATGACATCGCGTCCGGCAACCGGTGTTGATGTTTGATTAAAAACACCTGCTACGTATAATCCGGGATAAAAATCATCATCATAAGTATTTGTAACAAGTGCCCCACGCCAACCAAGAAAACCATTTCCAAGGCTTAGTAAGCTTTCACGACCATAATTTTTCACACCATCTACAATATCATCATAAGTTAATGACCAAGTATTTTCTGCCATGTTTCCTCCTTAAATTGTCAACTTATTACTTACCAACAGCATCTTTAAAGGCGTTTTTCTTCTCAACTGTTTTTATTTCACTTGCGTCAGAATCTTTAAATCCGAAGAAGTAAACCATTGCAAACGAAACAATAATTGTTGCGGCCGAAGCAATCCAGAAAATCAACATATTATTACCAGCGCCCACCTGACCTTTTGGTACAGCAAACGATGGGAAACCAATTAACGAACCGGTGAAACCATACATATTTAAGTTAAACAATCCTGCAATAAAGCCACCAACGGCACCACCAATATTGGCCATCCAGAATACACGACCATACTTTAAATTAATACCATACATAGCAGGTTCGGTAATGCCAGCCATTGCTGACAGGAAGCCAGCACCGGCAAGTCCTTTAAGGGAAGGAATTTTCGTTTTTGCCCACACAGCCAGTGCACCAGCACCTTGAGCAATCATTGTAAAGTTCACAATGGCATTCAATGTCGAATGTCCTGTTTGTGCAATTTCATTGGCAATCAACGGTACCACCATCCAATGTAATCCAAATATAACAAGTGCCTGATACAAGCCACCAATAATTAAACCAGACAATGGATAGTTCAAATGTAGTAACCAGTTAATTACTGTAGAAATGCCTTGCGATGTTAACGTGATTGCGGGACCAACAAGAATTAGTACCACAGAAGCCACAACAACTAATGTTAATAATGGCTGGAAAATTGAACGTAATACCAATGGTAACTTCTTTTTAAGCCAGTTTCCAACTGGTCGTGCTAGCCATGCAGCAAATATAATTGGGAAAATTGAATAGGCATAACTCGGAATGTTAATTGGCAATCCGAAAAAACTCGAATTCAAACTAACACCAAATAACGTACCCATAATTTTACCAGGTTGAACAATCGCATTATTGACAACATGCGCATTTGTTAAGTTGATAAATTCTGGTTTAACAAGAAATGCACCAATAACTGCAACAACAAATGGATCACTTTTCAGTTGTTGGGCAGCTGAAAAGCCAACTAGAATTGGTAGAAAATAAAACGGTGCCATCGCCATAGATTGTAGGATCGTAAACGTACTTGAGGATGGATCAATAAAATAGATAGCCGAAAATGATGCTTGATTCGACACTAAACTCAAGAAACCATTTAACATACCACCAGCAGCAAGTAGCCCAATGATTGGCATCATTGAACCAGTAATAGTGCCAATTATCGCCTGAAATGCGTGCACAATTGGATTTTTAGAACCATTACTGCCTTTTGTTTCAGCCACTGCTTGATCTGTTGCATCACTGTCAACTACACTATCGCCTAATTGTGTAATCACTTCATCATAGACATCGGTAACCGCTGGACCAATGACAACTTGATACTGTCCTAATGAATCAGCGTAATTCACACCTGCTATACCATCTAAACTTTCAATGGCCTGATTATCAGCAATGTTGTGATCTTTCAAATAAAAACGCAATCGCGTAATACAGTGAATCACTTTATCCACATTTTGTGCACCACCAACACCAGCAATAATGTCAGCTGCCAGTCCTTCATACTGATTACCAGATCCTTTTACTGAACGACTCATTTTAGCTGTCTCTGTTATTTCTTGTTTAATAGCTACATCAGCAACCACTTCACCAGCTGTCACCGTTTTATAGTCAATAACTTTCAAACTATCTACCCGCTCAGCTGTGTTCGTCACGACCACCATCGTTGTTGTAGATAGATTAGCTGCCGTAATTTGGGCTAAACCAACAGATCCAACTTCATCACCAGCATTTACATGATCACCCTTTTTAATCGTCCATGAAAATGGTTTGCCATCAAGACTGACGGTTTCAAGACCAATGTGTGTCAATATATCTAGGCCATCTGAAGTATGCACACCAAACGCATGTCCTTGTAGGGCAATAACTTCACCACTTACTGGTGCAACAATATCATGACCTGCTGGTATCAGCCCAAATCCCTCACCCATCGTCTTCTTGCTAAAAATTGGATCATCGACTTCTATTAATGGGATGAGTTTGCCGGCAAGCGGCGCCAAAATTTTTGTATTTGTCATTTCTTTTCTCCTATGTGTAACTATTCCTAACATCATTTCAATGGCGTCTAGAAAATTCAACGCTCTTGAAGCGATCACCACGATGACGGGATTCAGTAAATGAGATAATTCTGCCATCATTAAGAAAGGTTTCTGAACGAATCACGACAATTGACATTGGTTCCGTCAATGACATTAACTGCCTGTCTAATGTATTGGCGGTTTCAATTGTAATTGTCTTTTTTGCATAACTAATTACTAAGCCTAACTTTTGCTCAAATAATTCAAATAATGATAGTGACGCCGACAAACTTTTAATTTCTGGGACCACATCTTTTAAAACATAATCCCGGTCAATGATAACAGGTTCATTATCCAAATATCGAATACGTACGATTTCTGTTGCCGGTAAGGGGACTTGCTCACCATAATCAAAAACTAATGGGACATCTTTGTCTGAAATAGCATCCAGTTGTGTTCGCTCATTGAGATTTAGACGTGCCGCTAATTCACGATAACTTTCAACATGCGAAATCGGAAACGAATAACGATTTTGATTAATAACAAATGTCCCACGTCCCTTAATTCGCATGACATATCCTTCATCAACTAACATCGCAACAGCCTTTCGCGACGTCTCGCGAGCAACATGATAGCGATTCATTAGGGCAAAATCACTGGGTAATTTTGCATCTTCCGGATATTTCCCATCATTAATTTTTTTTAGCAATTCATCATGGATGATCTGATATTTATTCATCACAAATTCTCCTCTATCGCTACTTACAAATTAAATATAACATTATTTGTAAGCGCTTACAATAATTAAATTCATATTTTAACCCAAATGTATAGACAAGTTAAGCTGCTGGTACCGTAGCATAGACTTACTAGTCTAGACAAGATTTTTTGGATTTAATCGCTATTAAAGCGCTACTTAAAAATAAAACGAGTTAGCCACTAAAAAACGGCTAGTAATCTCTACTAACCGATCTTTTTGACACAATATTATTTTTGAATAATAGCCGAAATGACAACTTGACCATCAACTAAATCTGCACTAAGTTTTTTCTCGCCAGGATTATCAAGATAAAAGTCAGTGACTTGATCACGAATTTGTTGTTCAATCACCCGACGGAGTGGTCGTGCACCCATCGCTTCGTCATAACCATCTTCAATTAAATGATTCTTGACATCGTCAGAAACCTGCAAAGTTAACTCTTTCTTAGCTAATGTCTGATTCACATCAGCTAGCATTAAATCAACAATTTGCTTAAGATCATCTTTACTCAAAGTTGAAAATTCAATCACGCCGTTAAAACGGTTTAAGAATTCCGGACGGAAGTATGGTGCCAAACGCGACATAAGCTCCCCATCACTTTTATCTGAAAAGCCGGCATTTGAAGTTGCAATAATCACTGTATTTTTGAAGTTAACAACATTACCTTGACCATCAGTGAGCCGACCATCATCCATTACTTGTAGTAATAATGTTAAGATTTGCGGATTTGCCTTTTCAATTTCATCAAGTAAGACAATGGAATAAGGATTACGACGAACTTTTTCTGTCAACGTGTTGCTATTATCATCATACCCAACATAACCAGCAGTAGTACCAATTAACTTTGAAACTGCTGTCAAGTCTGAATACTCTGACATATCTAATCGTACAATGTTATCTTTACTACCAAACATATCTAACGCTAGTTGCTTAGCTAACTCTGTCTTTCCAACACCTGTTGGACCAACAAATAAGAAACTACCAATTGGTCGATTGCCTTCGTCAAATCCCGCACGATTACGACGAATAGCACGTGCAACCATATTGACTGCGTCTTCTTGTCCGATAACTTTACCAGCCAGGCGATCACCAATTGTCTTCAAACGTTCAATATCAGAAGCACCCATTTGTGCGACTGGAATACCTGTCAAACGTTCAACAGACTCTGCCACATCATTAGCAGTTGCAACAACTTTTGTTGCTTCATCTGCCCCAGCAATTTTCTTTTCCAACTCAGCAATTGTATTCTTATGTTTTAATGCTGCCTCAAAATCTTCGTCTGCAACAGCTTTTTCCTGCTTTGCCTTAGTGTCATGCAATTGTTTTTCTAAACTGACTTTGTCTGTTACTGGGTTTTTAGCACTCAAATGAGCTGCTGTCATATCCAACAAATCTATGGCCTTATCGGGCAATGACCGTTGTGGAATATATTGTACCGCGTAATCAACAGCAGCCTTCAACACATCTTCTGGTAAGGAAACATGATGATGCGTTTCATACAATGCAGCAATACCCTTTAAAATTTGCAGTGTATCTTTGGCAGATGGGGCATTAACAGTCACTTCATTAAATCGGCGTGCCAAAGCAGCATTTTTCATAATAGTGTTACGATATTCATCTTGCGTTGTCGCACCAATGACGGAAATTTCACCTCGACTCAAGGCTGGTTTGATAATATCAGCCAAACCTTTGCCACCATCTTCACCACCAGTAGAACCAGCACCTAAAATTTGATGAATTTCATCAAAGAATAAGATCACATTTCCTGCTGACTTAACCTCTTTCATCAAATTTTGAATATTTTCTTCAAAGGCACCACGGAATTGTGTCCCTGCCTCTAAACTTGAGATATCAATCGAATAAATTTCTTTATCTTTGATGGCGGCAGGTACATCCCCTGTCACAATTGCTTGCGCCAGACCTTCAACGACAGCTGTTTTACCAACACCCGCATCGCCAACTAACACTGGATTATTCTTCGTACGACGGCCCAAAATTTCTGCAGTCTCTTGAATTTCCTTGTTACGCCCGATCACTGGATCAAGCAAACCATCACGTGCTTCTTGCGTCAAATTACGGCCCAACTTAGCTAATATACCTTCCGGCTGAGGTTGTCCTTGTGACTGAGCTCCCTGTCGACCAGTACTATCCCCATTAATTATCGCCTGTTGACCCTGTGGCAACTGTCCGCTTTGACGGTATTGTGCAAATTGCTCAGGTGTCACTTCTTGTCCATTGATAAGATAACGCCGGTTTTCAGAATTATAACCGTTCATGTTACCCATCATATTGTTAAAAATATTGTTCATATCTGATCCGAATGGATCATTTAAAAAATTGTCATTAGCCATTTAAAATTCCCCTTTTTATTCATTTATATCAGATGCTTACTAGTAGAAGCTACATCAACGCTCGTCTGAATTAAAATATAATTTCTCAAGATCTCTTAGCACTTCCCACATTGCTTGATGTTGCGCTTTAGCAAGCGCATCAAGGTCTCTCATATTCAAACTAGTTGCATCTGATTGCGTTTTGTTAAATGATTTATGGATTGTTGTATAACCATATCCAGAATCTTTCGCTACTCGATAAATCGTGAGTGAATTATCATCCAAATACGCCTTAATATCAAATCTCATAATCATCACTCCAATTTAAAGTTTGTCCGCGTACACGATCGTGATTGCGGTTAATAAAGTTGTTGCTTCTTATCATTTTTCCACATCTCCTTTACAATTTAATTATAACACATGAGTGATATAACACAAGTGTGTTATAAATAAATTTATCACCTGTTTTATATAAGATTAGCTGTTATACTTGATGGATAGCAAAGTTACCATGGCATTGCAATGCAGAAAGGAAATGTTTTAGCGCTTATTCAATACAAAATGTCTAGCGACAAGCTAAAACATAAACATCATGACAGAAAATTCACCAAAAAAACGTGCCTACGCACAAAAAACAGTAATTCAAGTGGTAAAAAGCCCTTTTACGGCAAAAAATTTGATCCACGCAAGTCAGGTCAAAGACAAGATACCCATTTCGATGGTGTGGATGTACATGTCGATCAAAACTTCCCACTAACAATCAAACGCCTAGGTATCAATGGTGAAGGAATTGGTTACTTTAAACGTAAAATTGTTTTCGTTCCCGGTGCTTTACCAGATGAAGTGGCTGTTGTTAGAGTCACTGAAGTTGAACCTAAATATATTGCGGCTCGCGTGTTAAAAATTCGTGAAAAATCACCAAACCGTGTTAAACCCATGGATGAATTTGCTACTGAAGTTGGTGGCTTTGAACTCGAGCACATGACTTATCCCGCACAATTAGCATTTAAAAAAGACGTCCTTGTACAGTCATTAGAAAAATTTCAACCACGCGGTTGGTCCGATTATGATTTGCGCGACACAATTGGCATGGAAAACCCATACGAATACCGTAACAAAGCACAATTTCCAGTTCGTAAAATAGGTAAAAAGCTCAGTATCGGTATGTACAAACGTGGTAGTCACGATCTTGTCGATTTGCCTGTTGTCCATACACAAGACCCTATTACAATGAAAGTTTTACGAACGATTCGTGAATTACTTGATAAGCTGTCAGTTTCAATCTACAATGAAGATAAAAATCATGGCACAGTTAAAACCATTGTCGTTCGTGTATCACATACAACTGGTGAAGTACAATTAACTTTTGTGACCAATACCGATGGGTTCCCTGGAGATACAGCGTTGATTACGGCTATTAATCAAGCCTTACCAGAAGTTACAGGTATTTTCCAAAATTTCAATCCTGGTCGCACAAGTCTTGTCTGGGGTGATGAAACAATCAAATTATGGGGTAAAGACTACATTGAAGAAACAGTTATGGGAAAAACTTTCCAACTCTCTCCTCGCGCCTTCATGCAACTCAATTATACACAAATGGCAGTAGTTTATAAGGAAGCACTATTAGCGCTTGACTTAACACACGCTGATAAACTAGTCGATGCCTATGCTGGTGTTGGTACAATTGGTTTAAGTTTAGCTGATAAAGTTGGCGAAGTTCGCGGTATGGAAATTATCCCTGAAGCAGTTGATGATGCTAACATTAATGCCAAAATAAACCACATTGAAAACGCTCAGTACGAAGTAGGAACAGCAGAAGAGCTATTTCCAAAATGGCAGTCAGAAGGCTGGTTAGCAGACGCATTGGTCGTCGACCCACCACGAACTGGACTAGATACTGCTTTACGTCGTGAAATTTTGCGTACAAAACCTGAAAAATTCGTTTACATCTCATGTAACGCATCAACATTGGCTCGTGATTTAGTTGATTTAACAAAAGCCTATAAAGTCGATTACATTCAAAGCATTGATATGTTCCCACAAACTGCACGTTGGGAAGGCGTTGTGAAATTAACACGCCGAGATTAATAAAAAACAGGTAGCAATAGTATAAACTATTGCTACCTATTTTATTTGCTTTCATCAAGTTTTTTAATTTTTTGGCTATAATAACATTCCACAGCCAAAAGACCATTAACAAAACAATGATAATGCCAACAACGATATACCGTCCATTTTGTGTAGCCATCAAGAAATGGCCTATTTTTGGTAAACGTGTCATAATACCTAATACCCCAGCACCACATAAGTATATGACAAACGGCCAACCGAAAGTCTTATCTTTTTGACGTATAAAGAAAAATGCACCAATCAGTAAACCAAGTATAATCACAATAATACCAAACCAACCATCCAGCTGAAAGCGAACTGGTGTTTTTACAAGAATTTCAATTAAGGTCACAGGTGCTATACCAATACTTACCGCTACGAAAGCAGCCAAAAATTTTAAAATTTTGTTTTGTATCATGATATTCACATTATAAATTGTTCGACCAATGTATTTAAACAAAATTAATACGATACCAAATAGATACAAACCAGATAACCCTAGGGCACCAATATCAACAGGTTTGCCAGCCGTCATCAAATCTGGCAAAAAGCTAACGCCCATATAGCCCATCACAGCATATAAACCTGTCTTAATGACTTCCAAGGGACTGCGTGGCATTTCAGCCAGTAATTCATCAGCAATCGTTTTTGGATTTTTTCCAAAATACGTTTCTGCTGTGATGCCATCATTTTGTGCTTCTAAAATATCTTGTAATATCATTAATAAATGTGTTTCTATTTTATTTTCATCTCGAGAAAATCCCTCTATTCTGAGATACAATAATAAATTTTCATAAAATATTTTATTCTCGTCGTTCAAATTTTTTCGTAACTCATTATTCATTTCAATCATTTCTTTTGTTTTCATCATTTGTTCCTTCATCTATTAGTTGATTCACTGCACTTTCTAAAAATTGCCACTCTTTAATAAATTGCTGCTTAGCTACTATGCCATCTGACGTAATAAAATAATATTTTCGATCTGGTCCTGCCGCAGATGGTTGAATTTTCCCTTCAACCAAACCACGCTTTTCCATCATAGTCAGTAACGGATAAATCGTTCCTTTAGGAATATCATCTAAACCATATTGATTAATCTGTTTACTAATACCATAACCATAATCTGGTTTCTTAACCAAAATCATGAGCATCACACCTTGTAAAATACCCTTGAGCATCTGACTTGAAATGTTTGGTTTCATATTCTTTCCCTTCTACTAGTCTATTAAACATACTAGTAGTATAAATGATAACAACTAGTTTGTAAAGCCAATTAGTTAAGTTATTAAGGCACAACAAAAAAGCAGTGATATACTTTCATATCACTGCTTTGCTATAATGCCGACTAGCGGATTCGAACCGTTGACCCCCTCATTACTAGTGAGATGCTCTACCAACTGAGCTAAGTCGGCAACTCCAAGTACTCAAGTATGCCTAAATCATACTAGATACCCCAGAGAATACTAATTCTCTTATACGGGTGACAGGAATCGAACCTGCACGCCTTGCGGCACTGGAACCTAAATCCAGCGCGTCTGCCAGTTCCGCCACACCCGCATTGTTGATTACGCAACTATATTAGTTTACTTGAAAAACGCTCATACGTCAACACCTAATTTCATATTACTTTTGAATTGACATAATACATTAAACACCATAGCTTTACACATCAACGTTTGTTGCGTGCTCAATTTATATTTTTTACAATATTATACACGCTCACAGGAATACTAATTAATCATTTCAAGAAAATTTTTATTAAATAAAAAATAAAACTCATTATTCTCGCAATATATCTTGACTTTTTGTCAACGCAAAAAGCTCCAGTACAAAAGAAATAATCACTCGTAGAACCGCGTATACGGGTACGATCACGATCATACCAACAATACCCCATAAGTTACCAGCTACCATTAATAGTAGCATAATGGTCAACGGATGAATCGCTAATGATTTACCAATAACATTAGGATAAATAAAATTTCCATCAAGTTGTTGCACAACTGTCATTACTATAAAGACAAAAATCATCTGTTTCCAAGATTGCGTACTGGCGACAATTAAAGCTGGTATTACACCAATCCAAGGGCCAATATATGGGACAATATTTGTTATACCAGCCACAACAGCAAGTAACCAAGCATAAGGTTGTCCAATAATCAAATAACCAATAGCCATTGTGACACCAACAAACAACATTTCAATGGCCTGTCCCGAAATATACTTTTCTATGGTGTTATCCATTTTTGTAGTTAATTCAGAAATTTTCTGCGCGTGCCGATCTGGAAAAGCTTTTTTGATGGCAGGTACCAAACGATCACCATCACTTAACATGTAAAATAACACAACTGGAATGGTAACAAGATTAATCGTAACAGATGTGACTGTAGAGACAACCGTTCCCAAAGTTCCTGCTGTAATGTTTAAAAATGATGCGGCATACTGACCCACAGCAGACCTAATTTGGTCCGCATTAACAGATAAATGTAAATTTTCAAACCAGCGACTATTGATAGTTTCTGTTGCAAATCGTTGCATATCTTGTGCGAAACTTGGCATTGCGGTGATCAAATTCGTTATTTCACGAATCAAAGTTGGCACAAGAACAATTAACGCTGTAGCAATAACAGCCAAAAATAAAACAAAAGTGATAATGACCGCAAATTGGTGAGGTATTGATTTCCCAAAAATTTTTATTTTTGTTACCAATTTTAAAATGGGTTTTAATACATAATAAAGAAAACCTGCCACAAGTAGTGGCACAAACACTGTTGAAATAAAAACTGAAATAGGTCGCATCAAAAAATCAAACCCAGATACAATTAGAATTAATACAGCTCCTGCCAGTAACTCTAGTGTCCAAAAAAATAGTTTTTTAATTTCATATTAGGAAACATTATTTTAAATCCTCCAGTGCTTTAAGTAGTTTATGTTGTACAGTAGGCAAAGATAGTGTTTGCCAATCATTTGGTGATAGATATTTTTGATTTGGCATGTGATCAACCTTTTGTTTCACCAACCATATTTCCCAACGACGATGTGTAAATACATGAATAATTGGTTTAATATTGAGTTGTTGCCCTTCAATATCATCAATACTATTAATTGGCATTAATGGGAACGTCCAAAAACCAGCAAGTAAACCAGTGTCTGGTCTTTGTTCAAATAATAATTGACCATTTTTTTCAGAAATAATTGCAATATATTGCTGTTTTATTGGTTTCTGTTTTTTAGTTTTAACAGGAAAGTTAGCCTCCACATTGTCACGAAAAGCCGCATTAAACGATCGAACTGGTGAGTGGGAACTATCTGGATTTTTAGCAGTCATATAACTTGATCCAAGATCCATAATCGCTTGATTAAAATCTCCAGGATGTACCGGGTCAACAATCGGTAAAATAGCATCATAAAAAATATGACGTGATTTTGTATTCGCAATATCAGCATCAATTTTAAGTAATCGACTAAATACGCGATAAGCATTACCATCAACAGCTGGCACGACCTCATCAAAACTAATAGATGCAATAGCCGCTGACGTATAAGGACCCACACCCGGTAGTTCCTGCAAATCATCTGAACTCTCAGGCCAATGGCCATGTAACTCTTCTACAATGAACTTGGCTGCTTTTTGCAAATTACGCGCGCGCGAATAATACCCGAGTCCCTCCCATAGTTTTAACACTTGCGCTTCGGGTGCGTAGGCTAAATCCTGGACGGTTGGCAAATCAGACATAAATCGCTCATAGTATGGTAAAACCGTATCCACTTGTGTTTGCTGCAACATAATTTCAGATACAAGCACGCGATAAGGTTCATGATTGACACGCCAGGGTAAATTTGCACGCCCCTCTTGATTGTACCAATCAAGTAATGTACGACGAAAATCTTTAATTGTTTGTTCAGACCATATTTCCATATATCTATTGTACCTTAATTTTATGATATTTTAGAAACACTTATTTGTTTAAAAGATTGATTTTTAAACCCATCTAACGTATAATAAGATCTTGTATGTAAAAACATTTGAAAAAGGAGTACCCATCATGGCATTAAAGAAGCCGCTTAATTCATTCGCCCGTGCTCGCAAGGTCGGACACAACTCAGCTAAGAAACAACGCCAAACTGCTATTGCAAAATTGCAACAATGGGCAAAAGGTAAGTCAGAAGAATTGCCTGTAACAAAGTAATTTAATTTGACATAACAAAAACCAGTATTTTTACTGGTTTTTTGTTTACATCTTTATCATTATATTATCATTAAACACATGTTATAATTATTTAAAAAGAAAGGTTGGGTAGCACTTGAATATATCAAAAAAGCAAAAATCAGTTCTTATCATCCTTGTCATCGGCACATTTCTAGGTTTTTTAAATCAAACACTAATGAATGTTGCCTTACCTAATATTATGCATGAATTTAATATTGGTCCAGGATTAGGACAATGGATCACAAACGGTTACATGTTAGTTAACGGTGTCATGGTTCCTCTGACTGCATTCTTAATTCAACGTCTAACCACACGTAGACTTTATCTTACGGCTGTTGGCTTATTCGCAATTGGTACACTTATAGCCGGATTCGCGCCAAATTTCACCGTTTTAATTACTGGAAGAATGATTCAAGCGATGGGTGCTGGCGTTTTTGGCCCACTAATGAACGTCATTGTAATGAATCTCTTTGCACCTGATAAACGTGGTGGCGCAATGGGGTTAATTGGCTTAGCGCTAAACTTTGCCCCTACACTTGGCCCAACATTATCCGGTTTTATTGTGACAAACCTATCTTGGCGATTTCTATTTTTCATCGTAGCACCCTTAATTATTGCCGACTTTATACTTGCTTACTTCTTATTACAAAATATTGGCGAACAAAAGATGCTTAAATTTGACTTTATTGGGGTCGTATTGTCGAGTATTGGCCTTGGTTCGTTACTTTATGGTTTCTCAAATGCTGGCGCAACACCATGGTCTGAATTTACCGTCTGGGGCTTTATTGTTATTGGATTAATTGTGACTGCTTTATTTATTTGGCGACAGTTTTCAACAAAAACACCATTACTTAACATGGCGGTTTTAAAA
>AEMJ01000495.1 GCA_000166735.2 Leuconostoc inhae KCTC 3774
TCACCAACAACAAACTCTGGTACACCAGACTGCTTCGTCCCTAAAATATCGCCTGATCCGCGTAATTCAAGATCTCGTTGTGCAAGTATAAAGCCGTCAGTTGTTTCAACCATGGCTTCTAAACGTGCGGTGCCATAGTCTGTTTTGGGATCGGCAACAAGCATTGTATACGATTGCCTGTTACCACGCCCGACGCGTCCCCGTAATTGATGTAACTGTGCTAATCCAAATCGATCAGCATCTAAAATCAGCATAACAGTAGCATTTGGCACGTCCACCCCAACTTCAATAACTGTTGTCGCAACTAAAATTTGAATACGATTGGCTTTAAAATTTGCCATCAATAGTTTTTTTTCATCATTTGAAAGTCGACCATGTAATAAACCAATATGATACTGTGGAAACTCCAATTGCATGGCCTCATACATTGCTGTCGCATTTTGTACGTCTAGTGATTCAGATTCTTCAATTAATGGTGTCACTATATAAGCTTGTGCGCCATCATCAATCTGTTTTTAACAAAGGCAATAGCATTGTCTAATTGATTATGACCCATACGTGTTGTTTTAATGGCTTTACGACCACTTGGTAATTGATCAATGACTGACACATCCATTTCACCATACGCTGTAATCGATAATGTTCTAGGAATCGGCGTTGCCGTCATTGCTAAAATATCTGGATTCACACCATTTTCGCGTAATGCTGCGCGTTGATTCACACCAAATCGATGTTGTTCATCAATCACTGCTAATCCCAAATGGTGAAAAACAACATCAGGTTGCAATAAGGCATGTGTGCCGACTAAAATATCAATATCACCATTTTCAAGATCTTCTAAAAGCTGGCGACGCGCGGCAACCTTTAGGCCACTGGTTAATAATTCCACACGTAAAGTTAGACCCGCATTATCAAATAATTGCGTTAAACTCAGTGCATGTTGTTGCGCCAGAATTTCTGTTGGTGCCATCATTGCTGCTTGCATGCCAGCCGTCACAACGGCATACATAGCCATAGCTGCTACAACTGTTTTACCAGAGCCAACATCTCCTTGCAGTAAGCGATTCATATGACGTGCTCTTTTTTGATCTTGTAAAATTTCTGATACGACTTTTGTCTGTGCAGCCGTTAGTTTAAATGGCAAACTCGCTTCAAAATTACTCATTGCAAGTGTATCGTAATTAATACCCTCTCCAGCAAAATTTTGATCAGCCAGTTTGAGTAATTGT
>AEMJ01000494.1 GCA_000166735.2 Leuconostoc inhae KCTC 3774
ACACGTATGTATTTTTGGATTGGCCTAGGATTAACCTTTATTGCTTCTTCTGATTTTCCATGGTTTATGTGGGAAAATACAGCCGTTGCGACATTACAATTTCCTTATCGTATATTGCCATTTGCTATATTTTTCTTAACAATTGCTAGCGTTTTAGCTATTAAGGATATTGCTAACAATAATGGTTCTCAATATACTAAGAAAGTATTGGCTGTTGTATTGATTTTAATTACTATAGGGACAACTTTGATTAGTATTCATGCATATAAAAAAGATATCAATCACACGTATCGCATAGAGACAACTAGTAAAGGATATTTGAACTATACGCCTTTTGCTACATATCGTGTGACAGCAAGTACATTTGATAAACAATACAATAATTACTTTAATACGTATGGTGCATTTGATTATTGGACAGCATTAGCTTTAGAAA
>AEMJ01000493.1 GCA_000166735.2 Leuconostoc inhae KCTC 3774
GTTTAACTTGCTGACCATGAACTTGCACCCCACGATTTTCTAAGTTAATTAAAACGTCACCAACAGTAATCATATTATCTTCGGAATATACACCTGCACGACGTAACAA
>AEMJ01000492.1 GCA_000166735.2 Leuconostoc inhae KCTC 3774
CTTAATTTGTTGCCCATGGACTTGCACCCCACGGTTTTCTAAGTTAATTAATACATCACCTACAGCAATCATATTATCCTCGGAGTAAACACCTGCGCGCCGAAGTAGTGCTTTGACACGTACCAATAATTCCTCACGATAGAATGGCTTTGTAAGATAATCATCTGCGCCAACATTAAAACCTTCAATTTTATCATCAAGTGAACTTTTAGCTGTCAAAATCAAAACTGGTGTTTCAATACCGTTTTTTCGCAAATATTTAATCACCTCAAAACCATTTTCTCCCGGCAACATTAAATCAGAGATAATTAAGTCATAAGGTGACTCCTGACCTTCAAACTCACCATCAAGACCATTATTAACAACATTGACGTCCGCAAAATCCTCTAAAAAAGCCGACAATATTATCTGCTAAATTCACATCGTCTTCTATTAATAATATTCTAATTGCTTTTGCCATTTTCATATCTCCATTGTACTGTTTTATTGACTTCAGTGTACTACTTTATGATTAATAGGAGATTAAATTTGTCCATGACTACAATACCTCTCTCATATAAAGTGATAACTCTTCAAATTAAGATTATATTTAGTAATTCAATCGTCTCCAATGCTGTGTACACTGGACGTGAGTTGTCATACCATTTCAAACAAAAAAGTATCATTCATAAAATGACACTTTTACATAACGAAAGTAACTTAGTTTTCACGTTTGTTAGCCCACTTTGGCTTACCTTTATCCTTAGATACTTTCAAGCGTTTTTTCTTTTTTGGCTTGTCAATTATTTCAGACGTTGATTTTTTGCTTCATTTTAGGTGTCACATTTTGAGTATTTTGTGTTACTGAAAGTGTTGTATCTGTTTTCTCACGATCATTTCCATTTGAACGCTCACGTTCGGATGGTTTATTTTTAGTCAGCGCGTCCTTTTTATCAGCAAACGCATTAGCTGCCTTAATCAATTCGAAATCATCCCCTAATTCGCGTTTCAAGTCCCGTATATCATGATCATTACCAAGATTTAATACACGACCAGGTTTACCCATGCGACCTGTACGACCTGTACGATGAACATAAATTTTTTTACTTTGTGGTAGTTGCGCATTCACAACTAAAGGCAAGTCTTCAATATCTAATCCGCGGGCAGCAACATCAGTCACTAATAACAAAGTTACCTCGCCTTTTTTGAACAAGCGTAACGCATCAGCACGTTGCACCTGGCGCTTGTCATTACTACCAATGCTCATGACACTCACATGTGCATGACGTAATGTCGCCTGCATATTAACCAAACCACTAATTGTGTTAAAAAAACAAGTGCCTGTTTATCATGTCTTGCCAATTGAATCAGCATGTTAGCCCGTGCTTTTTGATCAACATACTGAAATTCATGTCTAATAGATGCTGGCGCATCTGTACCAACTGAAATTGGGCGCACTTCTTGATGAAATGTATCAGCGACATACTTCAAATCAACACCAGATGTCGCTGAAAATAACCCAAGTTGAACAGTTTCAGGTAATTGATCTGCCAATTCTTGCAAACTATCATGGCGCTCTTCCGTTAACATGGCATCAGCTTCATCAAAGATAACAGTTTGAATACCATTTAATTTTAAGGCACCACCATCGACCATCGTCAATACGCGGCCTAATGTACCAATAACGATGTGCGGCTTTTCTTTTTTAATTTATCTGATTGGCGTCGCCCATTTGCCCCGCCAATTAGACTAGCTACGGAGACACCAACTAGTGCACCCCACTCACGAGCAACGGCTGTTGTTTGCATCGCCAACTCTTGACTCGGTGCTAAAATTAACACCTGTGTTCGCTTTACTTTAACATCAATACGCGATAACATCGGCAAAATAAAAGCCAATGTTTTACCAGTACCAGTTGGTGCTAAACCAAAAATATTTTCGCCTGTTGAAAAACGTTCCCAAACAGCGTCTTGTATCGGGGTTGGTTGTTCAAATTGGTTATTAAATTTATCTTGTAACTCTGGTTTAATTGCCATTAAATTAGTATTCTTTCTTGTCTGCTAGAAATTCGATGTCAGCAGACGAACGTAAGTCAAACAATGTTTGGTTCACTTGTTTGGCAAGTTGAAACCACTGATTATATTTGGTGTGATTTTCAACAGGATCATTAATAATATCTGCAAAATCTTGTGCTTCATGTATCATGGGATTATCATCTGTTTTTTGTCCAATATTGTCAGCATGGCCGTCACCATCATGGTATGTTATTGTATCAAGTTCAGCAATATTTGATATTGCAATTGTTTCTTTTAAACCATATATCTCACTTGATAGATAAGAATTCGCAGTCTTGCCGAATAATAGCGTCACATTGAAGTCATCATAAAACAAACTGGCTGTGCCTTTGCCATCTGCACCATTAGTTAATAAGATTGGTAAATATTGCACTGCACGTGGTGCACCAAATAAAGCAATAGCTGCATAAATGGGATAAACACCTAAGTCATACAAAGCACCTGCGCTAAAATTACGCGATAAGACATTTGGTTCCTCACCAGCTAAGTAGGCATCATAACGTGATGAATATTTTTGATAAACTAAAGTCGCACCCTGTAATTGCGTTAGTTCACCCATTGTCTGCTGAATCACTTTAAAATTAGGCTGATGAACATGACGCGCTGCTTCAAAATAACGCACTTCTGGATACAATGTCAATAACTTTTCTATCTCTGAAAACTCTGCTGGATTGCTCGTTGTTGGTTTTTCAACGATCACATGCACACCTGCTTCAATTGCCACTTTTGATTGTTCAAAATGAAGTGAGTTTGGTGAAGCAATATAGACCAAATCAATTCCTGTATATAAGTCACTTAATGTCGTGACAATATCTACATCGTCAACTGTAAGTGTCCTTAAAAAGGATTCCCCACGTTCTTGTGTTCGAGAATAAATTTTTGACAATTCATACTCGCCAGTTTCAATTGCTGCTGCAATGAACATTTTGGTAATCCAATTTGTGCCAATAACACCAAATTTAATCATTTTATACCCTCAAATTCTTTTTCTGTACCGTTAAACACGCTTGTTGGCATTTTGATTGCTTTCAATCCACTACCAATCGTATGGTCCTCACTGTATTGAATGAACTGGTTTACATGCGATTTATTAGTTGTATCTGTGTCGATCAACCAATATTTAGCTTCAGAAATAGTCGATGATAACTTACTCTTCACACTCGGTGTTGTATAAATTACAGTTGATTTGTTATAGTGTGTGTTTAAAATTTGTATTAATTTGGCTAATCTATCAATGCTAGCTTGTGTGTCAATTTGATTATCTGTCACATAAAATGCAATAGGTAGCTGTCCAACACGATTACCAACATTATCAATAAAATATTGTGCTTGTGTTAGCGCATCAACACTTGCATCGTAAACTTGAATACTACCAACTTTTAATTGTGCAGACCGTGCACGATTATAACTTGATTGATAACTATCATCCACAAAAGATGTTCCTGTAGTGGCACGTAAATAAACGTAATCAACGCCATTTGATGCTAAATTACTATAATCCACGTAACCTGATGCTTGGTTAATTGCCACCCCTGCACTGAAAAACCAGTCGGTATCGTGTTTGTCGTTAATACAATTGGCTTGGCAAATAGCCACACTGCCAGAGTTGCAATCAATCCACCAACGATCAAGACCCAAGTCATTGATGTTAGCGTTTTTTTGTTCTAATTTGTTTTGTTTTTCCAGCGTTATTCGTCATAATATCCATTATACAAAATTTATCAGTAAACCGCTCATTAAATATACTAAATTAACATTCCGAAGCATGAGGGTATCATCTCCCTTTTTATAAATGTTTATGTTCTACCGTCGCTTTAATTGCATGTGCTATCACATCATCAAAATTGTGTGTGTCAAAATCGTCTAACCCCGCACGTGTTGAACCTCCCGGTGAGGTAACCGCATTTTGTAACTCTTTGGCCGTTTGTGTTGATAATGCTAATGTTTTAGCAGATCCAAGTACTGTTTGTGTGGCAATATCAGTTGCTAATTTAGCTTCCAATCCATTAGCAATGCCTGCTTGTGCTAATGCATCAATATATTTAAATACGTACGCTGGTCCCGAACCGGCAACGGCAGAAAATATAGCAAATTGCGATTCTGCTAGGACAACGCTACTACCCAGGTAATCTGAAAAAATCTTAAATGTTGTGCTGTTAGTTGTTGTTAACTCAGTTTTAGAAAAAGCTGTCACACCTTGATTAATGGCCACGTTGACATTAGGCAATGTTCGAACTATTTGTGTGGTATGTGTCGCAGATATTAGTTGTTCAAGTGTTATTCCTGCCAAAACAGATACAACAAGTTTATCCTGGAAATCTAATTTAGCTGTAACATTTTCTAATTGGTTTGGTAGAAATGCCAGCACAATTAGAGAACTTTCATCAATAAGCTTTTGCGCAGATAAGGATATTACGCCCCATTTTTCAGTTAGTTTAGCAGCAGAACGTGGTGAACTTACTGCAATATTGTTTGCTGAAACACCTTTACCTAGTAAACCCTTAATCATTGCTTGGGCCATATTTCCTGTACCAATAAAACCATATTTAATCATTTCTATCCTCCAAATTTTATTCTGAATTCGTGGTTATTTTTATGATATTTTATAAAAAGCGATGAGTCTTAAATAACCCATCGCTTTTTATTTTGTGTCAACTTCTGATAATTTTGTATCAATCATATCTAGGACTTTGTAACGCGCCTCATCGTTCATGACAAAATCAAAGCGATCACCATCTATTTGCACTTTTGGTGATCGATCATATGATTCAAACCAAGCGTCATAGCGTTTATTTAATTCTTTGTAATATTCATATAAATCGGGATTTGCAGCAATTTGTTCAAATGAACGTCCGCGCTTTTCAATGCGTTCAAGCATAGTTTCAAAACTAACCCGCACATGAATCAGTAAATCCGGATTTTTAATATCATCAACACCAGTGATATCAGCCATCATATTGTCAACAAGTGATTTATAAATATCTACTTCAGTTTGAGTTGCACGATTCAGATCTGCTGTTAATTGGAACAAGAGTGCGTCTTCATAGATCGAACGATCTACAATATTATTTTTTCCAGTAGTTTGTGCCACTTTTATCTGTGCTAGACGTTTATTCAAAAAATAAATTTGCAATAAAAACCATATTTTTTGGGTTTTCATAGAATAACGGCAGAATTGGATTGTCATCAACGCTTTCGTAAAATGCCTTTGAATCTAAATGGTTCGCTAACATCTCCGTTAAACTTGTTTTGCCGGCACCAATAGTGCCTGATAATACAATCATGCCAATTCTCCTAATTTCAGTCAATTTAATACATACCTAGTATATCAAAAATTAACATGCTTTTCAGAGCTAATTTTGAGCTGCCTTTCTAAGCATATTTCTATAGGCTTCTAAAGTAAGATGATGTTGTACCATGTATCGTGCGTTGGCAATACCAACATAACGAAAATGCCATGATTCATAATCGATGCCGGTTTGTGAAATTGATTTAGAATCATTTAAATATCGTAAAACAAAACCATAATCAGACGCATGTTTAATTAACCATCTTTGTGATTTAAATTCATCCATTTGTGCCATTAATGCAGGATATTTTGCTAAGGCATCGTTCCCCGCTACATCAACTGCCAAACCTGTTTGATGTTCAGATGAACCAGGTGTTTGAATAACACTTTGCGTCAACTTTGTTGCAGCTTTTTCATCCATTCCGTTTGCTTCATTTTGTCTCAGAGAATTTTGATAAACTTCAGATTGATCAGCAATCGACCGATATGCTGATACAAGAGTTGTATCGTATCCTGCTATCTTAGCACCGGCACGAAAATCGTTTAAAGGTTTTTCAATTCTCTGATCCATTTGTTTGCCATCAACTGTCACTTTATTAAACTGGATTTCAGATGTACGTGGATGCTGTTTATTGACCAAAATTAATTGCCAATCTGACACTTTCGTATGCTTTGGTAATGTGTATCGTAAGCTTTTGACAGGTGATTTTTGCATCTCTTGCTGTTTTTTAATCAATCCGTTACTATGATTAACGTAACAGATTACAGAAATTATCACAAAAATAATGATAACTAATCCCAATATTAAACCACCAAATTTTTTCGAATGTACTTTCATACAACAAATTCCCCCATTTATTAATCATTACGACTTGGTACACAAAGTGAACAACGCTTATTTTGATTATAATACAAAAATACCAATACATCTCTGTATTGGCATTTATTTAGTGGACAGCCAGGGGCTCGAACCCTGGACCCACGGATTAAGAGTCCGTTGCTCTACCAACTGAGCTAGCTGTCCATTTGTCACTTTCACAACAAAAATTAGTATATCATAAATTTAGTGCTTACGCAACCAGTTTTGACATTTTGCCTATTCCCCATCTATTAATCACATCATTTCTTTTAATAATTTTGAGCAAAAAATGATCCTACAAGTTGTAGGACCACTTTTTTGAAAATTTATTTATCATCATAACCAGTTGGATGATTTTGATGCCAATGCCAAGCTGTTTTAATAATATCTTGTACATTATCATACTTTGGTGCCCAACCTAAAACATCACGTGCCTTATCAGAATTAGCAATCAAAATATCTGGATCGCCAGCTCGACGTGGCCCAATTTTTGATGGTATATCAACGCCTGTCGCTTCACGTGCTGCCTCAACCATTTCTTTAACAGAAAAGCCAGTTGCAGAACCCAAATTGAATTGATTTGACTCGTGCCCATCAGCTAAATATTTCAAAGCACGTATATGCGCATCAGCTAAATCAAGCACATGTACATAATCTCGGACATTGAACCCGTCTGGCGTCTTGTAATCATCACCAAACATTTCAATATACTCACGCTGTCCTAAACCAGCCTGTAAAATAATTGGTACAAGATGTGTTTCAGGTGTGTGATCTTCACCAATTGAGCCATCTTCAGCAGCTCCGGCAACGTTAAAGTAGCGCAAAGCAACCCATTTTACGCCATCAGATTTGTCTGACCAAGCCATGATTTTTTCCATCATGAGCTTTGATTCACCATAAGGATTAATAGGATTTTGTGGATCAGTTTCTTTAATTGGAATATTTACTGGATTACCATATGTGGCAGCAGTCGATGAAAAGACAATTTGCTTCACATCATGATCTTTCATCACTTCAAGTAATGTGATCATACCACTTGTATTATTATCGAAGTATTTCAATGGATTTGCGACTGATTCAGGCACAATTGAAAAAGCTGCAAAATGCACAACTTGTTCAATATTTTCTTTATCAAAAACGTCTGATAGCGCAGTTTTGTTACGAATATCAACTTGATAAAATTTAGCCGCTGGATTGACTGCATCACGGTGCCCCGTAAAAAGTGCATCTACAACAACAACATCACGTCCACTCTCAACAAGTGTTTTTACCATATGTGAGCCAATGTAACCCGCCCCACCTAATACTAATACTGACATAATAGACCTCTCTATTTTAGAATTATATCTTCAGTTTACACTAAAAGGACACATCACGCCACTGAAACTCAGCTTCTGCACTAACAACATCACCCAGCATAATACGATGTTTACTCGTATGTTCTTGTAAAATCACTTGCGATTGAATCGTATGTCCTAAGCGAACTTCATTCTCAAATTTCAAATTAATATCAGTTACTTCATGAGTCGCTAAGAATTCTGGTGTGATAACGTCTTGCATCCACTCAAAATATTTTGAGTTATTGACATGCTTATTGGCATCAATATCAAGATACCGTACATGATAATCATTTTCTTCAAACACGTCATCAATACCAAATTGCGCAGGTTTTGCAATGCGTGGTATTTGTTTAACACGCTCTGCTTGATACTTATCAATAATGTCTTGCGGTAAACGTGCCATGCGTCTATTTTCAATATCAATCATTGCCCAAATTGAATCAACACGGATAATTTCGTTGCCATTAGTGTCAAAAAAACAAATGGCCGACTGACAAAAAAGGATTATATTTTGCGGCATATGTCTTAATCGTAATTTCTTCGTTGATTTTTGGACGACGTGTGATATGTACCTCATACTGCAAAATAATCCAACCTAAACCACGACCCAAATATATTTTTTGCCCAACACCTAATGCGTCACTCTGTTTCTTTGAAGCCAACACTGCCCAATTTAAAATCATTGGTAATGTTAACTTCCCAGTCGTGTCAGCTTCATAATATTCGACATGTCGTTTAATTTCAAATGTATGCATAATAGTAGTTCCTTTATATGTAACAGTTTTTCTCACAATAAATTGTTAGTCAATACCGTGATAATCAGAATAAACTGCTTGTCTATCAAGATCACGTGATTTTGCGATCTGCTTAATTGCTGCGTTAGGTTTTAATCCCCTACTGATCAAGGTCTCAACAGCATCATGAACAGATAAATCGCGGTCATCAGATTTTTTTGTTCTTCTACTACACCTTGATAACCAGCAATCATGACTACAAACTCACCACGAATTTCATTGTCTTTTGCCCATTCAACTAATTCTTGTGTTGTGCCCCGCAAAAATTCCTCGTAACGTTTAGTTAGTTCACGAGCAAGAACCACACGTCGGTCATCACCCATAACTTTTTGTATATTTTCTAATGTTTTTTTATACGATGTGGTGATTCATAAAAAATAATAGTATCTCTTATGCTAGATAATTGTTGTAACTCTGCCAACTGTTCATTGTTTTTCGTTGTAAAAAGCCATAAAAATAAAAGGGTTGCGGGACCAGTCCACTAGCAATTAAGGCCGTAATACCAGCCGTTGCACCTGGAATCGGTACAACAGTAACATTATTTTCAATTGCGGCGGCAACGAGTTCTTTACCTGGATCTGAAATAGATGGCATTCCAGCATCGCTCACTTGAGCCACATTTTTACCGCTTTGTAGATCCAAAATAAGGCCAGGAATTTTCATTTGCCAATTATGTTCATGAAAACTTGTCTGTTTTGTACCAATATCAAAATGATTGAGTAGATGTTGTGTATGACGTGTATCTTCGGCTGCTATTAAATCAACGTTTTTTAATGTATCAATAGCGCGCGGTGTCATATCTTGTAAATTACCTATCGGGGTTGGCACTAAAAATAATGTGCCTGTTTGTTTTTTCTCAAAACTTTTTTGTTGTTGCATGTTATTCTCCTAAGGCAATCGTCACATCAAGCACAATTTTTTCAAGACGTGTTTGTAACGACACATTATTTTGACGTATCCGATCATCAATAAGTACCGCATCACTTGCTCTTAGCAATTGCTTTTTTGTATAGTGCTGTATCAATGTTTTATATAAACCAACTAACCTTGGAAATACTAACTTATCGTCTGAAATCTGCCCAAAGACAACTGTATCACGTGACAATTGATGTAACCAATTAAAAAATAATTGCTGCTGTTGACTATCTTTTAATTGATTAACAAGCTGTGTTTGTACGTATACAAAAGCTTCAATACGACGTTGCATCATTAATTCAAACCATTTAAATAAAATTGTTTGTGTTGCTTGACGCCACTCATCATCAACTGAATCATCTGCTGCTATTGTCGTTTCAGGTAGTAAATGAACAATTTGAGCGCGTGATTGAATCGTTGTCATCACTTCATTGATATTTTCTGCTAACATCACAATTAATTGTGGACCTGTAGGTTCCTCAATAAATTTTAATAAGGCATTACCTGATTCAGCATGAAGCGTTTCTACAGCGTCAAAAACAAAAACTTTACGTGTACTTTCTTGAGCAACCGTCACAAATTCAGGTTTCAAAGCTCTAATTTGGTCAACCTTCCAAGTCCTATTTGTGCCTGTGCCACTCTTTGGCAAACTTGGTCTGACAATTTTAACATCTGGATGATCATTTTCCATCACTCTGACGAGATTGCGCTCTGTTGCACCAACAATTTGCCATGCTAGATACTGAGAAAAAGCCAGCTTTTCTGGCTGACTTGGTCCAATAAATAAATAAAAATGGCTTAACTGACTTTTGCTTATTAAACTCACAAAATGCGAAGTTTGTGTCGGATAGACCATTTGTGTTATTGTTGCAAAATTTGATTTCATTAGAACTGATGGAATGATTCAATGCTTTGTGTATAAACTGTTGCACCGCCAACTTCAACTTCAACAGGATATGCGCCAACATGAGCACCACCGGCATCTAAACTCACTGGCGGTACCATATATTGTTTCCTTTTTTGTGAAACAGATTGAATTATATCAAGTACTGCTTGGACACGTTCATCTTCAATAGCAATTAAAAATGTTGTATTTCCTGAGCGTAAAAAACCACCCGACGTCGTTAAACGTGTAGCACGTACATTTGCTTTTACAAATGCATTACTCAACTTTGTTGTATCTTTATCTTGAACAATAGCTGTAACAAGTTTCATAAAAATTACCCCTTTCGAGTTTTAAGCGTTTTTAACAATAATTCACGCGTATCAGCCACTACTTGATCTAATGACTGTGCAGCATCAATTATTTTAATTCTATCAGAAAAGTCATGTTGTAGTTGTAAATATGTTTG
>AEMJ01000491.1 GCA_000166735.2 Leuconostoc inhae KCTC 3774
TTAGTCGGAAAAGAATTTGATATTCTGACATATTTAGCGCAAAATAAAAATATTATTGTCACACGTGATCAGATTTTTGATCGCGTCTGGGGCATTGATTCTGATACAACAATTAACGTTGTTAATATTTATCTCAACAATTTGCGTCGAAAATTAGAATCTGTTGGGCAAAATGATTTAATTAAAACTTTGCGTAACATTGGTTTTATTCTAGAGGTTAAAGATGCCTAATGTGATTAACAAACAACAGCAAATTCGCGGGTTCTTGCTGTTAATTGCGAGTTTTTTTGTTATATTTTCAGTTCTTGGAAGTGTTATTTATTGGTCCTATACGCGGACAATATTTCAGAATTCAGATACAGCTATTACACAACAAATTAAGCAATATGATTTGGCAGGTGCGCTTCAAAATTCGGCCGATGCGAATAGAAAATCACCGTTGTTGCTACAATCAAATATGTTAGCAGATGTCTGGGTGTATGATAAAGATAAGAAGTTGGTTGTTGATGATCGTATACCAGAACCAATGCAATCTACTTATAAAAAGAAATTTAAATATACGTCCAAATTTATTTTATCCAGACCTAAAACTGTACAGATAGGGAACGATTACTATCGCGGTGTCAAAGTGAACTTTATCAATGGTGCGAAAAATAATGATGGTAAATCTGTTAAATATGGCGTTATAACCGTCAACGTCACAGATACAATTTTTAATCTTAACCAATTCAAAAAGGTTATTTTGTGGTCATTTGGTACATTTGGACTACTTGCCTTGATGGTTTCTTACTGGATTAGTTTAAAAAATATGAAACCTATTCTCAAGGCTTGGCAACAACAACAAGATTTCGTTAATAATGCAGCGCATGAATTACGTACGCCAATGGCTGTTATTCAGGGTAAATTAGAGAATATGCTCACGCGGCCAGAGTCAACTGTTCGAGAGCAATCTGATGCGATTATACTGTCTTTATCTGAAGTTCGGCGATTGACATCCTTGACTAATAATATGCTTACTTTAGCAAAATCAGGCTCTAACATGACACGAATTGAAAAAGAATCAACTGATATTGCTGAATTTTTGTCACGAATTGTGGCACCTTATCAAGAAATGGCTGAGTTTGAAGGTAAACAAGTACTACTATCCACACAAGTTAATCAGCCAGTGTTTATTGACCAAAAACGTATTCATCAGTTACTTGTTTTGTTAGTAGATAATGCGATGAAGTATTCAGAGTCGGGCGCAACAGTATCAATTTCGGCAATGATTGAGAAACGGAAATTTGTGTTGAGTGTTGCTGATACGGGGCGAGGAATTAGTGATAAAGCTAAAAAGCATGTTTTTGATCGCTTTTATCGCGAAGATAAAACAGGGAGCCGACAAACTGGTGGCACTGGTCTCGGGTTATCGATTGCGGAATGGATAGTCCATGCACATGGTGGTAAGATTATTGTATTAGACAATCAACCGAAGGGAACGATAATTAAAGTGACACTGCCACTTTAATTATCATTAAATGTTGTGACGTTATATTATATGTTATAAGAGGAGGATTATATTATGAAACATTCCCTGATTACTGTGGCTGTCGTAGCGGCTGTTGTGGGTGGTGGTGTCGTCTATTCTGGTACGCAAACCAATTCTTGGTTTCAACAGCAAGCAGCTACCAAAAAAGTGGCTCATATATCTGGCCAAGCATCGATCGCACAAACTGCCTATACAAGTAATGATAGCGCCACGACAGCATATAATAAGGTAAAAAATGCAGTGGTAACGGTTCAGAATTTAAAAAATAATTCGGCACAGCAAAGCGATGGTTTTGCAGGGCTATTTGGACAAGCACAACAAGAAGGTGGTCAAAGTTCACCAAAAATCGAAACAGCTTCTGAAGGTTCTGGTGTGATTTATAAGATTACCAATGGCACTGCTTATATCATTACTAATAATCATGTAGTAGCTAATTCTGATGCCTTACAAGTGATTACAGCAGGTGGTACTAAAATAAAGGCAACTGTGGTAGGTACGGATGTTGAAAAAGATCTTGCATTGATTAAAGTTCAAACGACTGTTATTAAGTCAGCTGCATCATTTGGTAAAATTGATGGTTTACAATCAGGGCAGCAAGTATTAGCCATTGGCTCACCATTAGGATCTGATTATGCAACATCAGTAACAAGTGGTATTATTTCGGCGCCACGACGTGAATTATCAAGTCAGCAAACTGGTTTTAGTACGGCTAAAGTGATTCAAACGGATGCTGCAATTAATCCTGGAAATTCTGGTGGGCCACTTATTAATTTAGCCGGTGAAGTTATTGGTATTAATTCTTCAAAAATTGCATCATCAAATGATGGTGTCAGCGTTGAGGGAATGGGTTTTGCAATTCCAGCAGACATCGTGCAAAGTTTTATTGCTAAGACTGAAAAATAGTCAAAAAATGAAGGTATCTTCCTAATTAGGAAGATACCTTCATTTTTTATAAGCTAGAGTATCGATGTCTTACAAAGTTTTTTGATACCAGTCGAGTACTTGGTCGGGCGTTAAACGTTCACCGTGACCAATACGAGATATTTCTGTGCCATTTTCAAACAAAACAAATGAAGGGATACCACGCATATTGTATTTTGTGGCAACATCAAGGTTTTCATCACGATCAGCATCGAACCAATTAGCAGTTTTACTAATGGTATCTTTAATATTTTGGACGAAAGGCTTGATAGCACGGCAGTCGCCACACCAATCAGCAGATAAAAACATGACATTACGACCAGAATGTTGAATATTTTCTTCGACGACAGTATTGGTATTGTGTGTTGGTTGATACATCATTTACTCCTTTGATTACATTATAAAGAGTATACCATAATATTGTTAAAGTTTTAATTTTATGAAATGAGAAAATAAAAATATAATTTGAAAAAAGTGTTGACATCTCACAAAATGAAAGTTATAGTAAAGACAACATAAACGTTGAAAAGATAAGTACAATTTTAGGTCTTAACAAGAGAGCTCGTGGTTGGTGAAAGCGAGTAAGATATGTCGTTGGAAAATGGTCTTGGAGTTTCATGGATACGAGCCAGCGCGTACTCATATGTACGGCGCAGTGAGTTGAAATCGGTAGTGCTCGTTAACGCACAACGTATAACCTGGAAGTTTTCACAGATGTTCTCGACGATTTCTAACGGGCGTACGTTAAGGTGTGGGCGCGAGAGCCCTGCATGAACACCGGGTGGTACCACGTTATTGAAGCGTCCCGTAATCTACATTATAGATTACGGGACGCTTTTTATTTTATAATTTGTCATATTATTAAGTGAAAAATTAGGGAAGGCGATAAAAAATGAGTGTGATATTACAAAACGGTTTGTTGAAACGTGAACGATTGACATTTGGTGTCCGTATGGCACATGTCAGTCGGTATGCTCAAAAAATTGCTGAGTATCTTTCAGCACACATCAAAGTAACACGGGTCTTATATCCTGCGTTAGTCAATCATGACGGGCATGATATTCAAATGAAACAGGCCAATTCAGGTGATGCAATATTAAGCTTTGACGTAAATTCTGCGGCTCATGCGAGACCGGTTGTGCAATTTTTTAAATTGCCAGTGTTTTCTGTTTGTTTAGGTGCAGTGGACATAATTATTAGTTTTCTATCGAAGATGAGTCATGCGGCGTTAAACGCGAAGCTATTAGCAAATGTGGGTATTTCACCAGGATTACTTCGTTTCTCAGTCGGTTTGGAAGATACGGATGATTTAATTGCCGATCTAGAACAATCACTTGTACAAATTTAAAAAGGAAAAAAGGCTGTTAATAACTCAGAAACAGCGTGGGTAAAAATTTATGATAACAACTACAACTAAATTGCATTATCGTTTTGATCAGGTTGGCT
>AEMJ01000490.1 GCA_000166735.2 Leuconostoc inhae KCTC 3774
AGTTAAATTATCATTGTCATCAACTGCAAGTACATGAAAAGAACTCATTTTTTCAATAATTTCTTCTTGCCAAGAGTCTACTTTACCTTGTCTAAATTGAAATTCTAGACGCCACCATTCTTCCGCCCAATCTGGAATTTCATCTTTTTACCATGCTTTTTACGCTCATTAGCCTTGTCATATAAACGAATCTGCCGTTCACTTTTCCGTCTTCCCCAATATCTAGTTTCTAATTTTCCGGACAAAGTTCGATAAATATCTCTAGTAACATTGAACAATCCAAAATCATAGAGACTAAGGTCGACATTGTATATATCACAGGCTAAATCAACACGCGTCAGATGAGTATGGTCAATTGAATACATAATTCGTTCTAACTGCTTCAAATCATCATTTTCTAAGTGGTTGGGATTATATTGCACCCAAACTGGGTCATCAAAATGCTTATGAAATTTCAAACGCTGTACTGTAATCAAAACTTCAGTATCGCCATTTTCAAACTTTCGAATATATTGCCACATGTAATTTTCACGTCGACAAATCCATTCACCATTGTTTAGAATAAACGCAACCGGCATCCTTCGTAAATTACCAACTACATTTACCATGTCTATCGACCAATGGTTTTTTATTAATTGGGCTTTTTCTTGCTCCATTTGGTACTCTCCATTTCGTTGTGGAGAGCTATATGTACACTCATTTGAGTATGTTATAATACTTCTTGAGTATACCTATAGCTCCCTTGTGTAAACGACATTCTTCTGACGCCTAAATCTTCGGAATGCCGTTTTTTTTGTGTCTAAATTTTCAATGTGCTACATGCTTGAACACGTG
>AEMJ01000489.1 GCA_000166735.2 Leuconostoc inhae KCTC 3774
GATACGTGCGTGTATATCCATATTTAACAGTGTTCGTCTATCTAAATGTGAAAAATCGAGTGTGTTGCCACGATGCAGTTCACGTAGTATTGATGACGGCGTATAGCCTAAACGTCTAGCTATATCAGCCTGTGTCATTTTCTCGATATTCCACAGGTATTCAATCATGTGACGTTGATTTTCATTTATATGTGGTTGGCGCTTTCGTCTTTTTGGTGTTTCATCACTCATAAAACGTATATACTCCTTTATTATGATTATTGAAGTTGGGAATATTCCCTTATAACAAGTTTACCATTTCACAATGTTGTCTATTATTTTATTTTTACACGTATTGAAAAGCAAGATAATAAACACACAACTAACTAGTAGTTAGGCAACAATGAAATCATCACATTGCCCTCTCTTTTAGTTGCTTTCTAGCTTGATACAACTGTTCTTCAATTTTATTCAAACCACTTTCAGTGTTACGATCAGTTCCCTTAATCAACAAATCTAAATCGCGATAGGCAAAAGTTAGCTCAATTGATTTGGAAACTAAATCTTGTACCTTAGATGCTAATTCTTTGTTAAAAAAAGCACATCTCCGTATGTTTGAGATTGTGCTTGTCTAATTTTAGCTTGTAATTGCATTGATATGCTTAACGTTGTTTGGAAGTTGGGCGCACCAGCTTTGAATTGAAAGCCCTGTCTATCGCTTTCTAGTGTTTGATCTAGTTGACTGTATAAGTCTCTAAACCGTTCTAACTGTTTAATATACAGTTCTAATTGTTCTGGTTTTAACCATATTTTTGTTGTCATCTGAAATTTTTCCTTTCAAGTTTCATTACAGAAAAAGGCTAGTACTTTTGTAAGCACTAGCCTGATAATTAACAATTACTGTTATTTAGTATTAAGAATTTCACTGAAAATACTATGATTGATTTATTTCGGGTATATATTTAGATAATATGTTGATTGCAGTTTCGTGATTATATTTTTCCTGATTTAAGCTGACAATATTACCTTTTTCATCAAAAAATTGGCCTGTCACATCATTCAAATTTTCATCTAGAGCAAGATACTTACCCACTGGTACTGAGGTATTGCCCAAAGACTTTGTATATGGCATTAGATCACTTCTAACATCTCCTGGGAAAAAACTATTAATAGTTGTTTTTTGCATTGCTAGTTTATCTTTTAAGAGCTGAACTAGCAATGTTTTGTGGGTAACAGCCCATGCAGCACGCATCATACCATTCAATTGTTGTTCACAAATTGGTGCCATTTGAATAGCCTGTGGATTGCCAGTAACAACTAAAACTCGAGCACTTTTTAAAATATTTAAGAGCAATACGGTCAGAAAATAATGTGACAACAAGTTGTTATCAATATTATCTTGGCTACTTGTCGGATAAATTCCAGCACTATGAATCAAAATATCTACTTGATCTATCTCTTTCAAAATAAAATCAGTAACTACTTGACGACCTTTAAACGTTGACAGGTCGCCAACTACATAATCAACATTTTTTCCGAGTTCTCTTTTTGCTAGCTGTAATTTATGCTCATTACGTCCAATCAAAATTACCCGGTTATTTTTTGATAAGTCTCTGGCTATTGATAAACCGACACCCGAACTACCGCCACTAATCACAACATTTTTCATGATAACTGCCTTCCAAAAACTATTTGAATAATAAATTCTATCTTTAAATCCAATATACACTTTATTAAATTTTTGTTCAACATTACACAAATTAAAGTCAACTAGTACTTATAATTTTTATCTTTACCACTTACATCAATAATTCGTAATGGTTCACTATAAATTTGTTGGGTACTAAAACCCCTAGAGGTCCGTCTAGGTGCGGGGTACTCTTTTTGTAATTTGCGCATCACATCAGCAAGCTTATTACCAGCCATATACTCATTCTGTGAATGCCAACCAACTGCTTTATACATTGTCATGCCCCTTTCTTAAATATTTGAATAGATACCATACAAGCACCTGATTTACCTTAACCATAGTATTCTCAAAATGGTAGGTTGGCTTTTTTCTCAAATTCTGCCGTCTCTTCATCGTACTTTTCCTTTTCCTTATCAAAATTGATGTTACCTTGATGCAAAATACTTTTTGCTTCTGTGATAGCATTAACCAAATTAGCCTCTACTAATTTTTGATGTTCTGCCGATAACTCAACGCTATTGATCGCTTCAATAATTTCATGCCAGTGTCCTGTTTTCTTTAATACTGCTAAACTAGGTACAACCGACTGTAAAACCCATTTTTCAATACGCTCCACACTTTGCTTTTTAGGTTGCCTAACAAATTTCATTCGATTGCCTAAAGCTGTCAACAAAGACCAAGCAGGCATTGGCTCAACTGTTTGCTCAATCACTTCACGCACTTTATCTGATTTTAGTTTTTGCGCATCAATCGGCTCATCAGTAAACCACAGATAGGTGTACAAAATATCAAAAGTTATATCCACCAATTTTTTATCATGATTAAGCCACTCATCAAGGACATATTCTGCTTTATCCTGATGCAATTCTAGTTCCACACGAGTTTTTACATCAGTGTCATAGCCTTTATTGGCTTGTTCTTTGTGTTTATCATAAGCACGAATAACAAAGGGCGACTTACCAAAATCGACCGTCCAGCCGTCATCAACGTTGCCATGAACCGCATAAGACTTTGATTTACTCCAAAAACGTTTTTCCTGTACAGCTTTAACGAGGTCATTCATGTTTAGCAGACCCCATTTATCATTTATCGCAATATCTAATCTAGTGAGATGTCCCCGATACTGTCGTGCTTTCTCAAAAAGGTTACGCCAATTCATGCTTTGTTCAAGTAGCGCTTTTTCAAACAGTCGTGTACCTTTACCAGTTAAATAAAGCGTTGTCCCAAACTTTTGCTCAATTGCTTGTGTTTCTGGGTTTTTAACTGGTGCAAAATCTTGAATATAGATATTCTTTTCGCCAGCAAATGCCATTTCACGAGTATAAAAATTTTGAGACGTGGGACGTTCTAAAAACAAATTGTCCTGCAATCTCAACACATCATCAATTACTTGCTTTGAAGTTAAATCTGGAAATGTTATTGAAACCCAATCAAATTGTACTTCAATAATTTGTGCCAATTCTGGATATACTGCCAACAATTTGTTAACAAAACGCTCACTGATACCTTGTTCTTTATTTTCAATACGTCGTATGGTTTTTTCGTTGATGCCCATTGTAACTGAGAGTTCTTTTTGTGTTACCCCAAGCATTTGGCGCATCAATATCAAATTATTATTTGTTAATTTTGGTACATTCAATTCTGGTGTCATATTTTTTTGTCCTTTCAGCAGTTGGTATCGACCAACGTTTTTTAAATCGACTAATTTTTCTAATTCAGTTGATGCCGTATTTTGTATTTTTGCATCAGACTGTTTAAGTTTTGCCTTGAAACCTGATAGCTCACTACCAGTAATTTCATCAATCGCAATCTGACTACCGATATTAGGTAGTTGTCCCAATTCAATGGCTGATACAGTTACGTTATAAGTCTCAACAATTTCATCATTCAATTTCATACCAACCATGATAAGTATTTGCAACGATAAACGTAAACTATGTTGTGTTGTGCCTAGAAAAATAGGTGTATAAGCTGTTGGTTCATTGTTAATCGTTATCATGTCGGCTTTCCTTTCTCAAAATGTCCGTTTTGACCTTTTCAAGTGGACATTTTTGTTTTTTAATCTAAATGGCTTCATATCGGCGTTTGTTCCCCATATTGGGTTGACGCTTCCAGCGTTTTTACCGGTTTAACCCCCCTGTTAGTAACTGGGGGTTAAAGCCTTTTTGGTGACTTTATTTTTGGCGCATGTGCCAGTCGCTTACAAATGCTTTGCATTTGCTTAACAGCGACCACGCACCCAGCCCCAACGCTACGCTAGGGCAGGGCGTGGCACTGTCTCTTCCTTTGGTCGAGCCACGCCCAAAATAAAGTCACTATGTACATAAAGCCCCGGTCTCTCACAGGACATTTACTGTAAAAGACTAGAGCTTTAACAATAGTTACTTACTTGATATGCGCCAATTGATCTAAAAGACCCTCAATGTCCTTTGTACGATTGACACCATGTGTCTGCAATGACTTAGCGGTACCAAGCAAAAAACCTAAGTTCTTGCGTAGTTCAGCAAAGTAAGGTGGAAGCATTGGACTAACAGCACGTAACTGTTCTTCATCTGCCATTGCTTTCTTAAGTTCATCACTTAGTTGAGCAAGGTGTTCAAGTCCACCTATCTTTTCAATTGCCTTCAAATCTTCAATTGATTGAGCGGACAAAGATTGAATTTTTTAACTTCCAAAGCCATAATTTTTACCTACTTTTCTTTTTTAACTACAAATATTTAATTAACAGCAAAGCCAAACACAGATGCTAAGTGTAGGACTTCTTGCGTGGTATTTCATCATTTTTAACTCCAGTTTCTACTAGACCAATGACTGTTTACATAATGTTTGCTATACAAAGTAACGGTATATCAACGTTTATAGAGACTAAAAAATGCTTGTGAAATCTCAAAATTCACAAACATCAAATAACGCTATTTTTACATTTCACAAACTAGTCATTTCAGCAAATTTCACAAATAGCATCAATTTAGACCAATTTTCTAAACTCTTTGATATACGCATCTAACTGTTCTTGCGAACTCTCAATATGCTTCATCAAATCAACAATATCCTGTGTAAAATTAAAAAGATCAACATCTCTTATTTCTTCAATAAGCCGTAACGCTTTTTCATTTTCAATTGCGCCACTTTCAACATCAATATTCTTAACGATATTTCTAATGTTAGCCATTTCGTTGGCATCAATCGAACGTAACTTATCCAACATCAACGACATATTTCTTGAACCATTCACTAGACTTAACCTAGTTCGCTCAATTGCCATAATATCATCTGCCATTATTTGCCTTGTCTTTCTCTTATTGCGATATTTTCACGCATATATTCATGTAAATTAAAATCTTTTGGTACTTCTGGTGCAAAGAATGACCTGACTTGACTGTCCCCAATCTTAATAAAGCCCCAACCTTTCAAACTAGATGACAAAGGGCGCAACTGCTTTTCATTATCAGGGAATACCATTTTTTCAATTTCTGGTGTTGGCACACCCATGTTAATACGCATATTCAATTGGTTACGTATTGCCATAGGTAACGTGCCTGCATCAGGTCTTTGCATACCAATTAAAATATAAAAACCTAGTTCACGTCCCAACATAGCAATCTCTCTAAGATTTGACATTGCTGTCTCATAACTAGCTTTAGTTGGGTCATCATAAGCCAATCTATCATTCATTTCATAATAAGCACCAAATTCATCAAACACTAAAAAATAAGGTGTGAACCCAAAATCTTTATAAGTCCCAACCTTACCCGATGCTTTAATTGCTTCAATTTTTTCAGCACGAGCCATCATTTTAGTATAAAAATCTATCACAGCTTGATTGATTTCAGATGCCACACTAAAACATTATTTTTAATTCAGGTACATGTTTTAAACCTGCTAAATCAGACCGTTTTGGGTCAATGATATAAACAAATTTAGTAACCTGTAATAACTGCCCAATAATCGCAAACATGGTATAAGATTTACCAGTACCAACGTTACCTGATATTAAAACATTGTAGAAAGTATCATATTTCCAATCAATACCCTTTGAAATCTGCAATAGCCCTTTTTTAGGTTTCAATTCTTTTAACTGTCGCCTAAACTTAATTGGGTCAAAAGCAAAGGTACTAATCATCTTATTTTTACTAAATTCAGTCGTTTGTCTATCAGCAAGTAATGCCGTTTCTACCACATTATCAAACTCATTTTTAGAAAAACTTTCCATGTATTTCTGGCCGTCTACTGGCTCTTGTAAAATCAATTGACCTGTTTTATGCAATACCTTTAACTTCAATTTTGGAAAATAAGCTATGAATGTCCCATTGTCATCACTAGCAGTATCGAAGAAACCTTTAGAGACAATCAACAAACTTATCATTTGTCGCAGTTCAACTGTTTTCAGGTATTTTGAAATAAAGTCCGAATGTTCTGGCGCATAGTGCTTGTAAAACCAAAACACGCCCCAGCAAAACAAACCAGTCAACAAAGCACTTAATACAATAGGTGACAGATACCACCAACTATATTGTCCTTGCATCAACGCTTGAAAAATATTCAAATACCAAAAGCCAAAACAAATCGTTACTAAAAACAAAATAAAAAGCAAAGTCCTTTTAAATAAAGTCTTTGCCAAATACTGATCGCTGTATTTAATTTTCTTAAACAAAATATCCTCCTTAATTTAGAAATTTTTGATAAATTTTTTTGGTCTTTAGCATGAACATAACCAATGTGCTCATAAAAGCCATGTGCATTTATTCTACTCATTCCCGAATTCAACCTAATAGATTTAAAACCATTATCAATAGCAGTATTTTCTAACCATGACATAAGTTTAGCACCAACACCAGCATGATGATTATTACTCAGAACAGCTAAGGCTAATACATTTAAAGCGGGATCAGCATAAATTTCTTCATAGACTTCAGCATGAACATAACCTAAAACTTTTTTGTAGCATCGTCTTCATAAACCGCTAAATAGTGGTGACCAGAGTCTTTTAAAAGCTTACGAAGTTGAACTAAAGATTTATCTAAGGGATAGTCATAACCTAATTCTTCACGATTAATCTTATTTAATTCTGCAATATCATTTTCCACAATAGCACGTATCATTGATATATTCTCCGTTTCTTTATTAAACCACATCTTATCACACTCAAATAAAATCAACTATTAGATGTCTTGTTCCAATCTTTGCATCTCATCATTGATGTATGGATTATCACTCGCATAATCTTGCCAAGCGATTTTGCCATTAACATTGATAATCGCTTGTGCCAATAACAACACATTTTTTCGTGTCATTCGATATTTTTTAAAAACACTAGACATCAATTGACCCCCGACTATTCAAGTAATCTCTTAATTCAGCATAGGTATCGTTATATTCCAAATAAACGCTAAACACGCCCATACTGTCATAATAATAACCTGACTTAACAACCTGTCTCACTCTACCAACAAAATCTTCCAATGAAGCATCATGAAAAATCAAAAGATCTCGTAATTCTTTATCAACACCAGATGCCACTAATTCCAAATACTTATTATGAAAATACTGATAAGCCTTTTCTGCTCTTTTTAGAACTTCTGGTGTCACATCTTGACCTTCTTCATACCCTAGCGACATAGGCTGTAAATCTGCCATTGTAAAATCAACTTTGGTCATATTCCTTACCTCTATTCTTAACATCAATTCTTACAACATTTCGCTTTTTATCTAAAATAACTGTAATAGTAAAATCACTTGCTTCAATCTTCAACGTAAGCAATTTTTTATCAAAAGTAGTCACTGTGCTACCAGTAATCACACCAGTGTTGTCTTGAATATCTTTTGATAAATCACTAGCCTGTGGCATCGTAAACGCTAAGTCTTTAGTCTTATAGATTGCCTTACCCAAATCATCTAACGCTTCAAAATCCCGATTGTGGCGTACATACAAAAAGGCGATGCCAAAACCAAAGATTAAAACCAAAATAAAGTTTCCCATACTGTCCTACTTTCTAAGCATACTTTTCTTCTAACTTAGCACTCTCATTTGAGTTAACTGTCTTTAAGGCAGCCGTCCATTCATCAAATAGTGAATGAATAACCACCTTGCCAACTCGACCATAAATATCACGAAACAAACATTGTCCCTTTTTCAAGTTAGCCAGCATTTCAATATTTGCTTTGGTTACTGGCAAATTAAACTGTTTCAAAATATTTTCACGGTCATCAGAACTATCAAAAGCAAATAATTGACCATATTGTCCGATACTTTCTTCATCATCACTATCTTTGACACGTTGTGTGGCATAAAAACAGCGTTGTTTTCAGAACGTCCTAATCGCTTGATGCTATCAAAGACATTTTTTCCTGCCTGTGACGTGGTAAATATCCAAGCTTCATCAATCATTTCCAAACTAAACTCATCTGGGTTGGCTCGACCAAACTTTTCTAAATACTTACCTAATGCCAGCATCAAAGCCATTGAATACTTCTGTGTTTCAGTATAAGTACGGCTATCTTGTTTAGCACTAGGTAATTGCAAACCAGTAACTTCTAAAATTGTCCGTTGGTCATTAAACTGCAAGCTGTCCGTTGAACCGTCACTAAAGGCTAAACGTAACATCGTTTTTGGGACAATACTTTGGTAGAAATCTGACAAGTCTTTTTCAGCCTGCGAACCTTTAGCTAATTCATCAAAAACTGTTAAAGTGCCAACCTGTTCGCCTTGAATACGCATCGCACATACTTTACTAATGGAACGATTAAGCGCAGTCTCTAATTGAATATCTTGTGAGATTGGTCTGATTTGAACTAACATTTCTTTAACCAACGTCAAGACATCAGGTATATCATCTTCGGTACTTTGCTCATTCAAAGTTAAAATTGGGTCAAGAACACCTAAGTTATTTCTATCATTGGCATTTAAAGTGACAAAATGAAATGACTCAATCAACTTACGGAAGTACGGGTTCTTCTCTGTTTCCAATGCTCGCATAAACCACCTATGAATTTCTTGCTTAGGATCAATATATAAAATTTTGACGTTAAACATTGCCATGTGTAAAAGCAATAGTTTAAACAAAAATGACTTCCCCTGTCCTGTATCGCCTGATAAGGCAAGGTGGGGACTATCTGTTTTAGCACCCCTAATACCTTTGTTAGTAATCACTAAATTAAGTAGTAATAATAGTCTGGAAGATGCCACGGCTTGTTGGATAGTCTCAAACTTATCTAGGCTCAAAACACGCCCAACATAGAAACCTGTATGTGACCCTAACGCCTGACTAGTGCCAAACATCAACTCGGCTAGTGCTGGTACAGTCGTATATTGTCGCCATTGTTTGAAGACCCCTAAATTAACAGCAGGCAATGTTTGATACAATAGCTGTTCTTGATTGAAGCTTGGTTGATACAACTCAATATCCCGCTCAAAAGTCTTTAAACGTGTTTTAAGTTTATTGACCTTTTTCTTCAATTCTTTAACGTTCTCATCTCGAACCACTAAAATAACTGACCACTGCAAAAAACCGTTTTTATCATCAAGAACATTAACTAAGTTTTTGGCTAACTTGTAATTTAATTCACTACGCTTAGAACTATCTTCATCAGTGTTAAAGGCATCTCGTAATTCATCACGATACTTCCCTTTTGATGACTTGGTTTGTTGTTTTAAGCCACGCCAACCGTCTCTTTGTGGAAAGTTAATTTTGATATGCACTTCGACTGGAAATTTATATGATTGTATCTCTGGTAACACAGATAAAAATTGCATCTTGTCTGGCATATTCAAAACTAGATGCGTAAAGTAATCTTCTTTTTCATCTGTAATTCGTTTAATAAAGCCTGTTTTGGATAAATCAAAGACCGTATCACGCATTGCCATCAGTGATTTTTCTTTTTCGTGATGATAAGGCAAACCAAGCATGGCGACTAATCTATCTTCGTCCATTTTCTCGGCATCAATTGATTTTAAAATACTTAATACATCTTCATTCATGGTATTAAAACGTTCAAAGAAACTATCATCAAATTTGACCTGATACCTAAATGTCTCGGCAATTCGCTTCATGACTAAATCAGTCACAAAACTAACTTTGTCTTTCAAGTCATCGCCAACGTTGATATTTTTGAGCTTAACCCCGATATAAAATTCATCAATGATTGCTGGGTTGAACTCACTCTCCAATAAATTGACTTCTTCTTGACCGATATAATACTCGGCAACTTCTCGCAAGTCATCAGCCCAATCATCACTCGTGCCTTGAATACGTCCAGCTAAGTCCATATCTTTAGGAATGAGTTTTAAATCAACATCATCATATTTTTGTAATCGCTCAAATACGTCAATAAAACTATTTTTGTATTTGCGTTTATCTTCTACATTGGCGACATTGATTTGAAAAGGCTTAATCTTGTAATAAGCCCACACATCGCCAATTGTTGTGAGTAACAAGTTATCCTGATACTGCACAACAGGGTTTTCATATTTAACCGTTGCTTTTTTGCCATAATTGACTAGCCTACCTTTCTGAAAAATTGTTAATCACATGTACATCAGTTGAAACCACCCGAATATCTGGGTTACTTGGTTTCATAAACGTTGGTGTTTCTTGCACAGCAAACTCACTAATGTAATGCTTGTTATTAGGGTTTTGCACATTGATTGTTTGAATTTGCTTATCAGCGTTTTTAAAATTCAAAACATTATGCCAAAAGATTTTAGGATAGACTTTTCGACAATGTAAACACGTTGAACTGTAAAACATAATGGCTTCATTATTCTTATTGATATGATCAACATCATTATTTTGAAAGTTCATTGATGCATAGGGTATAAAATAAAAACCAGCCACCAGCAACACAATGACTGGTAATACTTTATTGACAATAATTGTAATTGGTTTGGGTAACTGCTTTTTTGTCCCTTTCTTAGTCTCATTGCCCCCTTTAATATAATGTTTCATCATTCATTCTCCTTACTGTATTTGATTGATTTTAACTGACGTTAGTTTCTGCGTTTTTATATCAAACAAGCCATGCAATAACACGGTTTGATTGATTGCTTTTTGTGCTGTACCACTAGTTTTGACAACCACAGTTGCTAAACTTTCGATTGTTTGACTATCTAAATCACTTGTATACCCTGTGGCTGTTTGATATTGACTAGTAAGACCTAAATTATCAATTCGTGAACCACCTGTGTCATCTAGTCCACTATCAAATAATTGGCTTTTTTGGTCATCTGATAAACTTAAAATATCTGATACTTGATTAAATCGCTTGTCATAATCAGATTGACTACTAAAAGTATAATAAGCCTTTGCAAATTCTAATAACTTTCGTTTAGCTGTCGCATCATTTGCATTGTAAGTCGTTTGTAAGTTATCAATTTGTGTCGTGACATGCTTTTGTGTTTTAGTCACTTGCGACACTTCCTTTCTAACATCTGCTATTTGTGACCGTTTATGATTTGTGATTGACATTGTGATACCAAGACCAACCAAAAGCAAACCCATAATGCTAAGTAAAACCTTATTTTTCATTATCGTATGCCCCTTTCAAAGTTAGTCGTGACATATCAGTCACTTGTTTTTCATCAGTATCATAAGTGATTGTGTAAGCCACACTTTGTACATCACTCTTAGCAATAACTAGATATTCTACATCAGACCCCCAAGCATTTTTAAGCCCGACAAGTGGCACATCATAATGCGCCTTGTCACTAAACGTCACACTAGGCGCAAAGGTTTGTGTTAATTCGTTAATTACTTTTTGTGAAGCCAACCCTTTCAAAGCATCAGGATAAGTTGAAGTAGGCTGATTACTAAATGTCTTAACAAAATTTGTCACTTGATTAGTGCTATCACTAACGGTTTCTTGTTGCGATTTTGGACTTGATACAATCGTTTGTGATTTGACTTGATTAGCTTTTGCCTGTTTTAAATCTGCCCTAGCTTGTTCTAATTGTTTATCCAAGTTAGGTATTTGATTGAATTGGACTAATAAAATGCCAGCCAACACCAGACTAGCAAAGATGATTAAACGGCTATTTTTCATACTTTCTCCTTTCGATTATTTACCTTGAATAAAGGTTACGCCTTGACCTGCCGTTAATTCACGGAAACTAACTGTACCTGTTCCAGATGCCACAACATTACATTCACTAACTAAGAAATGTGTTTTGTCATCACTGATCGCTTCAACTACGGCTACGTGTCCGTAAGTCGGGTCCGCACCGTCTGCACCTTGTGAGAAACTAACTGCCCAGCCAACATGTGGCTGACTATCAGTTTTATATCCTTTAGCTTTAGTATTCTTACCCCAATCAGCCCCATTGCCTAAACTATTTTCTACTGGTGTGCCTAATTCTTGCATACGATTATAGGTATACCAAGTACATTGTCCGAATGGATATGTATTTGATGATGACGTAGCTGTGAAATTCGTATCTTTAATTTTGCTTTTATAAGCACTAGGAATTTCTTTAATTGGCGCACCACTAGTTCCCATACCTTGCGCAACATTAGTTGAGCAACCACTGGAATTATTAGTTGTATTATCGGTATTTTGAGTTGTTTCCGTACCAGTTGTAGCAGTATCAACGGCTGTATCTGATGACCCATTGGAAAATTTAGCATACCAAGAACGAGCATAACTTTGTCTTGTAGCTGTTGTCCCAGCACCACCACGTTCCCAACTAGCTCTTAAAAATTCAGTTGCATCATCAACGTTAGTCATTTTCAGACCTTGCTTTAATAAGTCAGAGTTTGTGCCGTCATGATTAAGCGCAAAATCTAATTGCAAACTGGCATCAGTCCACTTTTTATTTTGAGATTTTGCATAATTCAGCAACTCAACACGCCTTGAATTGTCCCATTGATTAAGACCCAAAGCATAACCGCTGATACTAGCATTCATAGCGGTACTTTCATTGAATGTCGCATTTGATTGCACGATACTAGCGTTAAAACCACTTTCATTTTCTGTATTACCTAAGTACCCAGCAATACCAGCTTCAGTCACTCCTGATATTTTTTTCAAATTATCATGAATTGATTTGGCAACCGCCTCTTTATCAGCACCGGTTGTGATACTAACATTTGTCTCACTATTGTTTTGACAGTCATTGTTATTATCTTGATAAAAAAGTGCCATTACGATAAGTAACAGCACAAAGAAAAAAGCTAAATAAGGCGCTAAGAAAAGCAAAATTTTATGTTTGAAATGAGACACTAATTGTTTTTGCATCACAACTCCTTATCTAATTCTTTTTCCTCATCTTGCGTAATTTGTTCTTGATGATGAACTGCTTCATCAAAATTGCGTTGTTGCAATTTATTATCATCTACTGGCATTGATTTTGGTGTAGCACTAGGCTTCAAAACTTGTGAACGCGCTTCACGTCTCTTTTCAGCTAGTTTTTCACTGCTTTCATCATCTAATACTCGACCACGATTAAACGACCTGTCAGGCTCATTAGAACCTTTTTCATGATTATCTTCTGTGGCTTTGTCACGAATAAGATAAGGTGTGCGTTTATAAGTTGGCAAATCATCATCATCGCCATAGCCTCGCCTATCGGTATAATCTTCATCAGCAGAGTTATCAGGAACATAGTTAAGACCTTGTTCATCAGTATCTTTTTGACGTTGACGTTCTGCTTCATCAGCCAAACGTTCTGCACGTTCTTGTCTGCGTTGTTCTTCTAATTCACGCATTTCTTGCTCATCAGGTGCATTGCCACGTCTATCACGGTTTTCATCATAATCTTCATCATCTTTACCTTTTGACTTGTCTTCTGATTTGTCTTTAGCATGACGACCACTAAAGCCTTTGACATTTTCTAAGCCATGTTTAGTTGAGTTGACCATTTCACTACCAGCTAACATTGCACGTTGTCCTGCCTGTGTGAGTTGAATTTTATTCAAAGCCTGATTTGCCATTGATGAACCAGTAACTGTTTGCACTAGGAATGATTTATTTTTCCAAAGCAAAACCATTAAAACGATATACACAATTGAATTAAGCAATGCACTCGCACTGCCTGTAACTGGTACAATCGTATCAGTTACTGTACCAACCCATGAGACAAACATGATGCCAAATAGTAGTCCGATTTTTGCGAATAACAAACCTAACGCACTTAAACCAGTTTTTAAAGCACTGTTTGAAAATCGTGGTAGCAGAGAAAGTAAAACTGTGAATGGTGACAAGTAATAAAGCAAAATAGCCCCTAACTGCAATATCAAATTAAATACACCAATCATCAGCAAAGGTATACCATAAGCTAGTGACATAATTGGCGCCATAAGACCGACAGATGCTTGATACCATTCTTCGCCACCGTCTTTTGAGAGATAATCATTTGATTTTGCAAGTGCATCAATCACATCACTATCAGCTTTACCACCAATTAAACGATAAGAGCCGTCTTTTTCACTGGCATCTAAATTAGTTGTCCCAAAGTTTGCCAATGTATAAGGACGTATAACTGCTTTTTCAAAATAAGCTCTTCTGATTGCACTCTCAAATTTATCGCCACTATCAGTAAATTGTCCGTTAATATTGGACGTTTCAGTAAACATAGCAGTTTGAGCGGTTGACGTAAATTCATTAACTTTCGTCAACACTGTGCCACCAGCACTTATCCAAGCACTACCGATAATAGCCACTAACAAAACTGATAAAATAGCTTTCAAACCAGCGCCACTTTTGACACTTTGAATAAAAACCCAAACAAGCCCTAAGCCAAAAGCAGTGTACAATAATTGTTTAAAGACTTCGCCAGCCCATGTTTGTTTGGTAAACTGTTGTACGTTTGAGAATATATCATTGATCCCTTGCGTGATATTACTTAAATCAAACATCTTTGATAAAGCTGTATCAAACAATGGGTAGATGATATAGAGATTAAGTGACATAAACAAACTCGCTACAAGATGCGCTGAGCTTAACCCTAAATCAGTCAATGAGCCTGATTGATAATAAACTGTGAAATTTTTTGAAATATTTTTATTTATCCAATCAATATCGTTTCTACCTAATTTGTCCTTGATTTTCTTTTCATCGTAACTAGGTTGCGTTGTCCCTTCATAAACTGACTTGCCGTTTGCCTTATCCTTTGCCAATGCTTCCTTATCTGACTCACGTTTTGCTTTTCTTAAAGCTGGTGTATCAACGGTTAAGGCATAAACAGGTTGTGGCGCAATCACAAAGCTACTGACTACCAGTGAACTAAACATTGACCCAATAACCAGCAATAATATAATTGATTTTTTCATTGTTTTCCTTTCTTACTGCAATAAAAAACACCTACAATTGTTGTAAATGTTTGTTGTATCACTTATTTAGTTAGTTTTTCCCATGTATAAACTAGCCATGACGGTTGGTAATTTGTATCATAATTTACGCCACTATTGACAATTTGATTATTTTTTAAATCATATACAACAGCAGTTGTGGCTTCATTAGTCGAATGTCCGTTTTTGAACAAATTCTCCACCAACAAATTTTTATCTTTGTTGTAGTAGACTTCAACCTTTACCATATCACCACCGTCTTCGGAAGTATCCATCAAATCGTTAATATCATTCAAGCCATTAGCATCTAATGCTTTAGTTATCGTAGACTTATCAATTAAATCTGTGTTATTATAAGTGATTTTGTAATCTTTACCAGCAACATATTTTTGTTACTTGATGATGCTTTTTCTGAACTACTTGATGTTTTAACAGTCGCTGTTGTTGTCTGACTACTGGAATTAGCTTTGAATTGCACGGCTAAAATAATGCCAATCAAGATAACTAATCCAGCAACGACCCAATAAGGAACTGTTTTTATTAAAATGCTTTGGCATTGTTATTTCTCTCACATCTCGTTTTGTTAAGTCCATTTTATCACACCACCTTTCTCATTGTCTTTTTGAATTTCTTACGCATCTGCTGGTACTGCCCCAACCTGCCCTATCGTTTGATTGACGATGCCTTAATAAAAGCATGTTTGACCATGCTCTTTAAATTTTTTACTTACAGTATCATGTACTGCTTTGAATTACTATTAACACGCTTTCCCTGATACAATTGATTTTTTCGAAACCAAAACTGCCAAACATAAGTCACTAAATATCTGATCGTTGTTTCAAATGGTAGATTATCTCTTTTAAGTTGACGGTCTAAATAGTAAACAGCTACTTCACTGACTATCATTAACCCAAACCCTAAACTAAGATACTGCATGTGAAACCAACCTAAGACATAACTAATGAAAGCTGTGATGATTAGCGTGATTGAGAACAAGTACAAAAATCTTGTATCAACCATAATTGGTAAACGCATGCCTTTACCAATTTTACTAAACTTAGCTGAATTGATATAAACTCTTCGATAATTAAACATCTTAACCACCAATACCCTTAACCCAATTTAGCAAAGCATTCAAAATACCACTAAACGCCTGTAAACTATCTTGCGGTCCATTGACGAAGAAATAAACTAATGCACCGATAAAAATTGACATCCACATATCTTTAGATTCATTTTTGCCATAATGCATTAATGCACGTCCACCAGCAATAACAACCGTACCAACTAACAATAAAGGTTTAATTGAATTATAAAAGTCCAATCTGATACCCCCTTTCTAAGCTTGTAAAAACTTCGTGACAAAATAAGTAGAATTTTGCTTTTTAAGTTCTAAGTAAATTGTCTGCACTTGCGTAATATCTGAACCATGTACTTTAACTGTGATTTTAGTAGCGACAATTGGCTTATCTGCTGAACCAGTGACTTTAATATCACTCTCATCAAGATTAACCAAATCTACTGCATTATCTAAGCCCACAGGGTTATTCATGAACAACGACATATCCTTAGTTGAACTAGAGACATATTTTTGTACGAATTGCTTGGTAAACTTTTGAACCTTTGCCGTGATCGCTTCGTCATTGATTGTTTTACCAGTCTTATCAAATCTAGCTTTACCCACTTGACCAATACTATCAATCTCATTAGCCACATAAGGTAAACCAATCACAGTTAATTTATCATTATTTTGTGTATAAGGCACATTAACGGTCATAGCGTTTTGCTTACCATCATTATCAATCGTGAGATTATATTGTGCTGTCTTGATACTATCCACAGTAAAAATACCGTTCAATTTAGCTTGTAACAGCTTCATATCTTCGGTATTGGTCGATGATGATAAAGTGACATTCTTAGCAAAATAAGGCGTAACCTTATCTAACCAAGCATCAGACTTACTTTTATCAAATGTATAGTAAGCCGTCACAAAGTTTGCCAAGTATTGCCCTACGATTGGGTTATAACTGGTTGTCCCTGCACTAGC
>AEMJ01000488.1 GCA_000166735.2 Leuconostoc inhae KCTC 3774
GGCCAGTTATTATGCGTTATTACAATTAAAAAATAATGGTTTTTACCAAAACGTAATATTCGGTTGATATTTGGTAGTGATGAAGAGTCTGATTGGCGTGATATGAAAACGTATTTGGCACAGGTTGGAGAACCAACGTTGGGATTCTCGCCAGATGGGGCATTTCCAGTAGTACCAGGTGAAAAAGGCGTGCAAACAATTACGATTAAATTTCAAGGGGAACCACGAGTTGATTCTAATTGGCAGTTGCTTAAGTTTGACGCTGGTGAACGAGATAATGTTGTACCCGGTGTCGCAAAAGCAATT
>AEMJ01000487.1 GCA_000166735.2 Leuconostoc inhae KCTC 3774
AGAATACTCTGCCCCAGCCCCTGTACGATTTCGGAGTTGTTGATCAGCCATTGTAATTAATGGTTGCATTTCAGAAAATTCGTGATCAGCCACGAAATTTTCAATGTTCTTTGTATTAAATGTGATATGTGCCATAGTATTACCCGCAATTTCGCCTGTTGAAGTTTAACAGGTGAATGCTTTCCTCCTTAATATATGTTAAGCGCTTACAAGATTATTCTATCACAATTTCGTCGCCGCTGCTTCATCAATAATAATTGTAACATTTTTGTGATTTTGTAGAATGGAAGCTGGTACTGCCTCCGTTACAGATCCATTAACCATAGCTGCAATAGCATCGGCTTTATCAATACCATATGCCATTAACAAAATGGCTTTTGCAGACATAACCGAGGCAATTCCCATAGAAATTGCCTGAGTTGGTACATCTTTGGAATTATCGAAAAACGTGCATTAGCATCAATTGTTGATTGCGTCAAATCAACAATATGTGTTGTTGAATCAAATGAAGTTCCAGGTTCGTTAAATCCAATATGTCCATTTAGTCCAATGCCTAATAATTGTAAATCAATGGGGTGCTCTGAAATAATTTTATCGTATTGAACAGCTGCTACGTCATGTTCTTCACTAACGCCATTAGGTACATATGATTTTTTGAAAGGCTTCTTGTTAAAGAGATGCTGATTCATAAAATAACGATAACTTTGATCATTATCATCATCTAAACCTAAATATTCATCTAAATTAATAGATGTTATATTTGAAAAATCTAACTTACTATCCGTAAATTTTTTATATAAGGCAATTGGTGTCGATCCTGTTGCTAATCCAAGTACTTTAGCTCCGCTACTTAACGCTGT
>AEMJ01000486.1 GCA_000166735.2 Leuconostoc inhae KCTC 3774
CGCAAGAATCAATTGAAGAAAAATTGTACGTCGCCATTTGGATGAAACACGATTGTCCCTAGATTTGCAAGATATTGCTGGCGTACGTATTATGACAAAATATGTCGAAGACGTATATACAGTCGTCGAATTATTGCGCGATAGAACAGATTTTCAAATATTAGAAGAACGCGATTATGTGACTAACGCTAAACCATCAGGGTATCGCTCATATCATATTGTTATTGAATACCCTGTTCAAATGTACAGTGGGGAACGTAAAGTGCTTGCCGAAATTCAAGTGCGCACAATTGCCATGAATGTTTGGGCGACAATTGAACATGACTTACGCTATAAACATGGGGATAATTTACCAGCGCCAATGGTTGAACAGTTGACAATTTTAGCAGACGAGAATTTTGAATGGG
>AEMJ01000485.1 GCA_000166735.2 Leuconostoc inhae KCTC 3774
ATGACAAACGTGTCGGACATAATCGTGATTATGAGGCGCGTGTTCGTAATATTGGTTCACATACACCAACACGTTATAATGCTGATCCCAATGAACTATATGAAGTTTCAGGTTCATCAGGTAAATTAGCAGCGTTTGCTGTTCGCTTAGATACTTTCCCAAAAGAGGGTGCATCACAAGTATTTTATATCGGTACGAATGAGCCAGCGGTGTTAGAAAGATTGCGCCGCCATATTCTATCTGAATTTAAGAATTTACCCGTATCTGGGGAATATATGCATAAAGAGGCCTACGATTTGGCCAAAAAGTATGGGAAAGATTCACTGCTCGTCATTGATACAATTGGTACGAACATGTTACCTTATCTGTTTGGCTTGAAATCAACAGCTGAGCGTATATTAGCTCATATTCCGACCTTTAAACCATACTTCCCTGATCGCATGTTGCAACATGTAGGTCAAGTATTTCCCAATCAATTACCTAAAAGAATTGAAAGCTTATAGCGATAAATATGAACATTATCTGCAATTAAAGATGGTGGGTGAAGGCATTGATGAAGCACGTCAATACTTGAAAGAATTTTCAAAACGGAGTCAGGCGACTATTTGGAATGCACGCCTTCAGAAGCAGACAGAGCGGCAACGCATC
>AEMJ01000484.1 GCA_000166735.2 Leuconostoc inhae KCTC 3774
AACTGTATGAATATGCTGTCCGTTTGGCGCATTTTGCACATCAACGACATGGGCAATAACTTTACCTGAGGTCGTTGACACCTCACCGTAATCAGCTACTTGCCCCCCCATCTCAGCATAGAATGGTGTCTTATCAAAGACTAATTGTAACTTTTGGCCTGTACTAGCTGAATTTAATAAGGCATCAACACCTTGCTTATCTTGACCAATAATAGCCAAAATTTTGGCATCCTCAACCGCAGTAACTGACCACCCAA
>AEMJ01000483.1 GCA_000166735.2 Leuconostoc inhae KCTC 3774
ATTGATCTTACTCAAGTCGCTTTTAAAGATTTACCTCAGGATGAACAAAAATATTATTGCTAATATGGAAGGACAAATGAAAGCTGCAGCTAAGTCTTTGGACTTTGAAGAAGCAGCACAATTGCGCGACAGTGTGATGACGTTAAAAGCATTATTATAAGTCAACTTAATTTGCAGGCTATTAGGACTGTTATAATGACGTTAGTATCAAAAAAATTTAGATAAGGAAATGCAATTGTAGTATATTTAAAATGATATACGATTACAATCGCTTTAAATACATGGCAAAAACTAATATTGAAATACGCGGTGCGCGTGCTCAAAATTTAAAAATATTGACGTTGATATTCCAAAAGACAAGTTAACAGTAGTTACTGGTTTGTCTGGGTCGGGAAAATCTTCTTTAGCATTTGACACGCTTTACGCAGAGGGACAACGTCGCTATGTTGAAAGTTTATCATCCTATGCACGTCAGTTTTTGGGGCAAATGGATAAACCTGATGTTGATTCAATAGATGGCTTATCACCAGCTATCTCAATTGATCAAAAAACAACATCTAATAATCCAAGATCAACAGTAGGAACTGTCACTGAAATTAATGATTATTTCCGATTATTATATGCACGTGTTGGGCGACCAGAAGATCCACAAGACGGCACCAAAGTTATGACAACAATTGATCAAATGGTTACGTCTGTTTTCCAACAGCTAACGATTGGTGTGCGATTATTAATATTTGCACCAATTATTAGTGGCAAGCGTGGATCACATGAAACAGCCTTCGAAAATATGCGAAAACAAGGTTATATTCGTGCGCGTGTTGATGGCGAAATAGTAGAAATTGATACGCAAGATATGCATTTAAATAAAAATAAATCACATGACATTGATGTGATGATTGATCGGATTGTATTACGTGCCGATTCACGTTCGCGTTTATTTGATTCAATAGAATCAGCTATCCGATTGACAGGCGGTTTAGTTCAATTGGACGTTGTCACGCGTGATGACGAACAGAAAATAGCACCTTTAAGGTTTTCCGATCACTACCTTGGTCAATTGCGAGATTTTAGAGTTGGCCGGTTGGAGCCTAGATTGTTTAGTTTTAATGCACCACTTGGAGCGTGTCAAGTTTGTCAAGGACTGGGTGTTACACGTGAAGTCGATATTGATTTAGTTGTGCCTGATGCCACCAAAACACTACGCGAAGGGACAATAGCACCGTGGAACCCAATCTCGTCAAATTACTATCCAGAAATGTTGCGCCAGTTTGCTGAACAGTATAACATTGATTTGGATACGCCGTTTGAAGCACTGCCAAAGTCACACCAAGAGTTGCTTCTCAATGGCTCAGGGACTAATGATTTTCATTTTCATTATCAAAATGATTTTGGTGGCGTGCGCGATGTAGACATCCCCTTTGAAGGTGTCCTTAATAATGTTTCACGGCGGTTTAATGAAACAAATTCAGATTATACACGTGACCAAATGTCTAAGTATATGACGGAATTAACTTGCCAAGCCTGTGACGGTTATCGTTTAAACGAAGCTGCGCTCTCAGTTAAAATTAATGGGCATCATATCGGCGAAGTCTCAGAAATGCCTGTTGATAAAGAATTGACTTTTTTGATGACATTACTTTAGGACAACAGGATACAATAATT
>AEMJ01000482.1 GCA_000166735.2 Leuconostoc inhae KCTC 3774
CCCCGAGCCAGAGACGCCAGTCACTGCCACAAATTTACCTAAAGGAAATTTTGCGGTCACATTCTTAAGATTATTTTCCTTAGCACCTTTGATTGTAATATAAGTGCCATGGCCCTTACGTCGCTCAGTAGGTACTGGTATAAATTGCTTTCCAGATAAGTACTGACCGGTTAATGATTGTTTGTTATTGGCAACCTCTGCTGGTGTTCCTGTGGCTACTATCTCACCACCAAGTGTTCCTGCACCAGGACCAACATCAATGAG
>AEMJ01000481.1 GCA_000166735.2 Leuconostoc inhae KCTC 3774
CCTGAACCAGATACCCCAGTCACTGCTACAAATTTACCTAAAGGAAATTTAGCAGTCACATTTTTAAGATTGTTTTCTTTAGCCCCCTTGATTGTGATATAAGTACCATGGCCCTTACGTCGCTTAGTAGGCACTGGTATAAATTGCTTGCCAGATAGGTACTGCCCGGTTAATGATCTCTCATTACTAGCAACCTCCAATGGTGTTCCCGTAGCGACTATCTCACCCCCAAGTGTTCCTGCACCAGGTCCAACATCAATTAAGTAATCTGCAGCAAGCATTGTATCTTCATCATGCTCAACCACAACTAATGTATTGCCTAAATCACGCATATGTCGCATAGATTGAAGTAACATATCATTATCACGTTGATGCAAACCAATTGAAGGTTCATCCAACACATATAAAACACCAGATAAATTTGAACCAATTTGTGTCGCTAAACGAATACGTTGGGATTCACCACCAGAAAGTGTCCTTGCTGAACGTGACAACGTCAAATATTTTAACCCAACGCTTTCCAAAAATCCTAATCGATCTTTTATCTCTTTAAGTATTGGTTTAGC
>AEMJ01000480.1 GCA_000166735.2 Leuconostoc inhae KCTC 3774
AAAATCAACACTCGTCAATCAAATATTAAAACGTGCTTTGAAACAGAAATTGAATAATAATTCCGAGAAGCCTGGTAAGTACAAAAGTATTGATGGCGTTGAAAATATTGAGCAAGTTGTTGACATTGATCAATCTCCAATTGGACGTACACCACGTTCTAATCCGGCGACATATACAGGCGTATTTGATGATATTCGTGATTTATTTGCGCAAACAAATGAAGCTAAGATGAGAGGATATAATAAAGGACGTTTTTCATTTAATACGAAAGGCGGCCGTTGTGAAAACTGTCGTGGTGATGGCGTCATTAAAATTGAAATGAATTTTTTGCCAGATGTATATGTTACCTGTGAAGTTTGTAATGGGACACGTTATAATTCTGAGACCCTTGAAGTGATGTATAAAGGATTTAATATTTCTCAGATTTTAGATATGTCAGCTTCTCGAGCATTAGAGTTTTTTGCGCCCATTCCTAAAATTGCTCGTAAACTTCAAACAATTAATGATGTTGGATTAGGATACATTAGATTAGGACAATCAGCTACAACTTTGTCGGGCGGTGAGGCACAACGTATGAAGTTAGCATCAGAATTGCATCGTCGCACAAATGGTAAAACGATGTACATACTGGATGAACCTACGACTGGTTTGCATGTTGATGATATTTCTCGTTTACTTGTGGTTTTACAGCGATTAGTTGATTTGGGAAATACAGTTATAGTGATAGAACATAACTTGGATGTCATTAAATCTGCTGACTGGGTAATTGATATGGGTCCCGAAGGCGGAGAAGGTGGCGGAAACGTTTTGGTGACCGGTACACCGGAAAAAATTGTTAAAAACGATGTGTCGTATACCGGAAAATATCTACAGACTATTATGGCACGTGACTTATCACGTGCGGCGGCATTGAAATAATATAAAAAGCATCTATGAGTCAATAAAACTGCTCATAGATGCTTTTAAAATAAATATGTTGATTACTTGGAAATTTTAACCTGTTTGGCTAAATCATGAATAGCCTTCAATGCACGTTTGCGCGTCTTGATGTTTGGGCTCTTTAGTTTCCGAGCCGCTGAAGCAATGTCTAACTTTTCTGTCATGATAGGAGATCTCCAATTTGATTTTTTCGCAAATAGGGACGGTGTTAA
>AEMJ01000479.1 GCA_000166735.2 Leuconostoc inhae KCTC 3774
GATTATTGTATCTTGTTGTCCTAAAATAATATCATCAAAAAAGCCAATTCTTTATCAACAGGCATTTCAGAAACTTCGCCTATATGACGCCCATTAATTTTAACTGAGAGTGCGGCCTCGTTTAAACGATAACCATGACATGCTTGGCAAGGTAATTCCGTCATATACTTAGACATTTGATCACGTGTATAATCTGAGTTGGTTTCATTGAATCGTCGCGAAACATTATTAATAACGCCTTCAAATGGTATATCGACGTCACGCACACCACCAAAATCATTTTGATAATGAAAATGAAAATCACTTGTACCTGAACCATTCAAAAGCAATTCTTGGTGTGATTTTGGTAGTGATTCGAATGGTATATCCAAATCAATGTTATACTGTTCGGCAAACTGGCGCAACATTTCTGGATAATAATTCGATGAAATAGGATTCCACGGTGCTATTGTTCCTTCACGTAATGTTTTGGTAACATCAGGGACAATTAAATCAACATCAACTTCACGTGTAACACCTAGCCCTTGGCATATTTGACAAGCACCAAGT
>AEMJ01000478.1 GCA_000166735.2 Leuconostoc inhae KCTC 3774
CCGGCTGAATTAGAAACTTATGAATCATTATCAGGACCACAATACAGTATGCCAGCAACTGAGGGGGATATTTTTTCCATATTCGTGCCAGTAATGAAGCTGTTGTGTATGAGGCGCAGACACAATTTATGCGTTTCTTAAGAGAGGTGACTACAGTTGTCGATGAGACAAAAGGTTTCCGTTATTTTGAAGGACGTGCGATTATTGGATTTATAGATGGGACAGAGGCACCAGCTGTTGAAGACGCAGCACCATATGCGTTAGTTGGTGAAGAAGATAAAGAATTTATTAATGGATCATACGCTTTCGCACAAAAATGGCTTCATAATATGGACGTCTGGCAACATCTTAAAACTGAAGAGCAAGAAAAAGCTGTTGGTCGTGAAAAATTTACTGATATTGAGTTAAAAGATGAGGATAAGCTTCAAAATGCCCATAATGTTGCCTCTAAATTAGAACAGGATGGTGAAGAACAAAAAATTATTCGAATGAACGTACCATTTTCAGAACCAGCATCTGGTAAAACTGGCACTTATTTCATGGGTTATTCACGTCATTGGTCAATTACAAAAGGCATGTTGGAAAATATGCTTGAAAAATCTGATTTTCTGTTAAGCTTTTCCGATATTTTATCTGGTCAACTATTTTTTATTCCTTCTCGTGATACTTTAGCTGACATCGCTGATGGTCATTTCAATGATTAAGTATTACTAGGAAAATTTTCCATTTCAGTGTCATAATATTGACAAATTAAAAAAGCGAAATGTTGACATCAAATCAGCGCTTCGCTTTTTAAAAATAAATTCATTAAACAATATATGTTGTAAATAACTCACGTTCTAATTTTGAAAGTTCGACAGTTAGGAGTGAACCTGTTTCGTCGTACGATTCGGATAAGAAGGTATGATTGGCTGCTAATTTAGCCTGTACAGCACCTTGATCAAGGGGGATGTGTAAGGTAACTACTTCAACATCGTTAAAGATGTGCTTTTTAATTAAATCAATCAAGGCTGTCTGGGAATCTGAATCTAGCGCTGAAATTGTAATAGCGTTTTCTCCTGATAGTTCAGGATAGGTTAGTTCGGTACGATCAGCTTTATTGTAAATTGTAATCATAGGTATATCAGTAATACCGACTTCAGATAGTGTTTTTTCAGTCGTTGCCATCATGTCTTTGTGATGTTCATCAGATACGTCAACAACATGCAATAAAAGATCGGCATTTGCAGCTTCTTGCAAAGTTGACTGGAATGCTGCCACCAGGTTGTGAGGTAATTTTGAAACAAAGCCAACAGTATCGCTCAATAAAAATTGTTTTTTATCTGGCAAAGTGAGTTGTCGAACTGTTGTATTGAGAGTAGCAAATAACATATCTTTTTCGAAAACCTGTTTAGAATCTGCTGTGTTAGATCCGACACCAAATCGTTCAAGTAGACGATTCATTAAAGTAGATTTGCCCGCGTTGGTATAACCGACTAAGGCAACATTTGGCAGGTCATTTTCTTGTCGACGCGCAGACCTAGTGGTATCACCTTTTTTTAAGTCAGATAAGTCCTGACGAATATGAACCATTTGGGCAGTAATACGACGACGAGATTCTTCTAACTTAGTTTCACCGGATCCACGAGAGGTAAAACCACTACCACCGGAACCAGTTTGTTGATCTAAACTGATAGACATACTGGTACGTAAGCGCGGTAATTGATATTGTAGTCGCGCTAGCTGAACTTGTAGTTTGGCTTCTTTTGTTTGTGCCCGTTGTGCGAAAATATCTAAAATTAAGCCTGTTCTATCAAGGACAGTTGCGTTTGTTGCTTTTTCTAAGTTACGAATTTGTGAAGGGGATAACTCATCATTTGCAACAA
>AEMJ01000477.1 GCA_000166735.2 Leuconostoc inhae KCTC 3774
AAACTATAAATAAGTCCTTGAAGCATGAAGTAAGCTTCAAGGGCTTATTTTGTTCTCAACCGATTATCACTATGTATAAAATTCTTAAATTATGCTCCATAAAATAAATCAATACCAAATACGCCAACTGAATTTATATTCATTTTAATAATTATATTCACTTATATAATGCATATT
>AEMJ01000476.1 GCA_000166735.2 Leuconostoc inhae KCTC 3774
AGTATGCAACATTTACATGGATATAAATGAATTAATGCATAAAAAACCATTAAAATGCTATCTTGCAAAACGAGGTAGGCAATGTTAAACTATGTCAAACAGCTACATTGTTTTACAAGTTAGAGGAGAGACACGTGTCAAAACTTAATACACAACTATTAAAAGGCACACTAGAAGGTGCGATGTTGCTCATCATTTCTCGTGAGGAGTTATATGGGTATGTTCTAAATCAAAGGCTACAGGAATCAGGATTTGACACAGTATCTGACGGCACAATCTATCCCGCGTTACAAAAATTACAACGCGAAGGATATATTGTCGGTGAAATGAGAAAATCACCCGAAGGACCAGCACGGAAATATTTTAAAATAACAGCTGATGGGAGAACACATTTGCAGTTGTTTATTGAAACATGGTCGCAATTAAAACAAAATATGGAGGGATTAATTGATGAGAATCAACGACGTTATTGGGGAAAATAATGAGTTACAAAAACAGTTGAACATGATGAATACTGCGTATTATGAACAAGTTGTCATTTATGGACGTATGCAGGGCGCGTTAAAGTCAGATCAATTGGTAGAAGCCATGTTATTAGATATTTTACGAGATATATTGGATGCACAACGTGATGGCCATGATGCGCAAGCTATTTTTGGGGATGCACATGATTTGGTTGTTAATACCTTATTAGAAATACCTGATATGAATTTGTTCATCTTATTAAAACAATATTGGTTAGCAGTAGTGGCTTTTATGTTATTAAGTTTGAGTGAACCTATTTTTAATATATTAAGAGACCAGGTTTTTTATGGTGGGAAGATGGTTATAAGTTTCATGATATCAGCTATTATATTAGCGATATTATATCGTTACCGTGAGTCCATTGCCACAGCAGTTATACATGTTGATCGACGCATTGTTTATTTTGGGTTAGCTGGTTTTATTGCCCATATGTTTATTATGACGTGGACAACAAACCTAGTACAAAATCTTTGGGTAATTCATTTCTAAATCAGAAAAAAACACTTCCGAAGAAGTGTTAGGCACGTGCAGGTAATTCTAAAATTGCTCTGGCTAAAACATGACCATTGCTTTTTGTACGCAGTTCATTGAGGAAAAAGCCGTCTTCAATATCAAGTGTTGTGTCAAGCGCAAACACACTGAGGGTATAGTTATGTGTTTTATCTGGTGGCATAGGGCCGATGTAAGCTTGATTAATTACTGGATTAGCTGGTTCGTTGGCTTTTTTTACCATATGCCATGTTGAATTCGTACCAGAAATGCCTTTGTGTGTAGCACGGAGATTTTCAGGAATGTCATCGACAGGCAAATTAGCTGCTAGCCAGTGAATCCATGGAAATCCAGTAACTGGTACGGCATCATAATCAATCAGGCTAATAGATAGAGATTGTGTGCCCTCAGGGATATCATGAATGATCACGGGAAAGTTTACCGTTGGCATATCATTTGTTCGGTAAAGCATCGGTGCATGCTTGGCATATTTATCGGGAATCAAACCATTTTCTAAAGTGACGTTAATTTTCATGTTGTTCTCCAATTAAGTTTTTCTTTGTTTGTGCTAAATGTGCCCGAACTGTTATATTCATCTGTTTATTATGCACGCGTATGGTATTTATGGCTGTGATAATTGCTGCAGTTCGCTCGTCAGCGTCTTTAATGGTAGCTGTTTCAGATTGTACATGTTTTGCAAAACGATCAATAAAAGCCATTTGTAGTGTTGGTTCATCAGCGCGAAGCGTTTCTGCTGCAGCAGTTTGTTTATCACTTTCCAATTGAGAAATGGCATCAAGATAGCCTGTGAAAAAATCATCTGCCACCGTTGTATTTTCCCAAGTAATGGGTTCATTTGGTGCATACTCTGGTTCAGTGGTAGTTGTATCTGAATTTTTCTTTTTAAATAAGTTAAAGAATGACATAGTTTAAACCTTTCATATAAAATATTTATAACTTTATTGTACCGAACATTTGTTTTATTTGGTACAATAAATTTAACATTTAAATCTGGGGAAAATTATGTCAGCACGTAAAACGGTATTTAATGACAAACAACGCATTCTGAGACTCTACTCAGCATTGATTAGTCGACGAGCCTTATCTATTGAAGAAATCGAAGATATGTTTTTTATTGGTCGAAAAACCGTACAACGTGATATTTCTGAAATCCGTGCTTTTTTGCATGACTTGCAAGTTGGTGAGTCAGTTCAATCAGAAATTGTATATGACCGTAATTTGAAAAAATATAAATTAACCGAGATGGAAAATCTTTTCCGTGTTTTTGATAAAATTAATCAGATCGATGAGGATGAACGTTGACTATTTGCCACGTTGTTTAAATCATCGGAAACGACCACGTATGGCATATACGTGGTCGTTTTTTATTTTCGATAATTGTTGTAGAATCACCCCAAAAAAGAGCGCGTTGATTTTAATGATGAGAAATATAAAGTATGTACTAAATTAATTATTTTTATGATAAAGGCACTTTATTGAAAACAACAATACTACCTTTATCATATCGATGGCGTGTATGAGAATATTCGAATATACGCCCGTCCTTTAAGCTCACTGTTTGAGTAATTTGTAGAATAGGATCTTCTTTCAAGCAATCAAGGTATTTTATATCATCATCAGTTGCTTTATCTGCACTTATACGCCGAACAGCACTTCCTATCGCCATTTTTAAGTCGTTTTGAATGAATGAAAAGATTGAGTGTTCAGCTACTTCTTGAGTTAAGTTTGAAATAACAGATAGCGGCATAATTGATTTAGTGAGCTCATATGGCTCTTGATCTAATTTTCTTAAACGATAAATGTCGTAAACAGGCACTGTTGTTGAAATGTTTAGTTGTTTGCTTTCTTCATTAGTTGGCAGCCGAATTTCAAAATGTAAAACTTGAGTGGACACGTCGGCTTTTCCGGAAAAAAGTTGCGTTGTGCCACCATATTGTGATGAAATGATGTCTAATGCAGAAGAATAGGTAGGGGATACAAAGGTACCACTACCTTGTTTTCTAATAATTAAATTATCGTTAAAAAGCATGTCTAAAGCTTTTTGGATAGTTACACGAGAAGTGTTGTACTCACTAGCAAGATCAGTTTGCCTAGGCAATGCTTCGCCAGGTTGATAATTGCCATCTTCTATTTTTTGTCGTAAATGTTTTGCTATTTCTTGGTATAAACTCATTGCTAGGATATCCTTTTAAAAGTAATTAATCAACACTATATTAACATATTTTTTGGATATATACATGTATTTTAAATATGTAAATATAATTAAATAATTTGTATTGACAAATTATTTAATTGAGAGATAATACCTGTATAAAGCCAATTATAAATTAATTACAGAGAGGTGAGATAGTTTATGAGTGAAAAAATTTTTTGTGGGGTAATTCTGTTTCAAGCATGCAAACTGAGGGTGCTTGGAATGTAGACGGAAAGGGCCCGTCTGTTTATGATGTAAAAGCAGCCGATGAGAAATCTAGTGATTGGAAGGTGGCGATTGATGAGTATCACAGATATGATGAAGATTTTGAATTGATGGCAAATGCTGGAATGAATTGTTACCGCTTTCAAATTTCGTGGTCACGTGTAATCCCTGATGGCGATGGTGAAATAAATGAAGCGGGATTGCAGTACTATGAACGCTTTATCGATAGTCTAATCAAACATGATATTGTTCCTGTTGTTTGTCTATATCATTTCGACATGCCGTTGACCTTGGCAAAAAAATTTAATGGTTTAATTAGTGATCATGTCAGAGAAGCATTTGTTCGGTTTTCCAAGATTGTTATTGAGCGATTTTCTGAAAAAATTCAGTATTGGATACCCTTTAATGAACAAAATTGTATGACTTTTGAAGAAGGATTTCAAAACTCTGGTTATCTATCTGGATCAAAAAGTATCCAAGATTTATACAAAATTTCTGCCAATTCATTAATTGCTTATGCTAAGATTGCTGATTTTGTCCATAGTTTCCCTAATATGAAAGTTGGCGGTATGGTTGCTTACCAAGAAATGTACCCTGCTTCTCAATCGCCAGAGGATGTGATGTACACGCGTAAAGCAATGGAGTTTGTTAATGAAGATTTTTTAAGTTTCTTTGCTACTGGCCAACGTTCTCCGGAAGTAATCAATTACATGAAACGCAATAATTTGTCATCACTTAATGATGATATCAACCAATGCTTGTTAGATTATCCTAATATGACTAGCGATTTTCTAGCTTTTAGTTATTATTATAGCTTAGTTATTGACAGTCAGTTAATTATTGACAAAACTGAACCAAATCATTTTATGACACAAGGAAAGATTACGAATCATCATTTAGAAACATCAGATTTTGGTTGGCAGATTGATGCCGTTGGTTTTAGAAACACGATTATAAAAATGCATAATCGATTTATGTTACCGGTGTTTCCCGCCGAAAACGGGATCGGCGCTTTTGAGACATGGCATGGTACCGGCAGAATAGAAGATGACTACCGCATTGCGTATCATAAGGACCATATTAATGAAATGATGAAGGCGATACAAATAGATGGTGCTAATGTTATGGGCTACTTAGGTTGGGGGTTAATAGATATCCCTAGTTCCAAAGGGAATGTTGAAAAAAGATATGGATTTGTGTATGTTAATCGTAGTAATCATGACATTAAAGATCTGAAAAGAATTCCCAAAAAAAGCTACTTTTGGTTTAAAGAATTTATACAAGAAAAAACACAGTATTGAGAAAGGCGTACTGAAATGACAAATAAAAGTCTTTGGCAAAAATTCATAGATAGATTTACACGTATTTCTATAAAAATAGGCAATCAAATACACTTGAGATCTCTAAGGGATGCTTTTGCAATGATTATGCCACTATTTATTCTTGCAGGTTTGGGTGTATTAATTAATAATGTTTTCTTCCCACTCTTCTTAAAAGGCACTTCGCTGGCAAATTTTCAAACATTTGGTAATCTGATTGTTAACGGAACCTTAAACATTGCAGGTTTGATCATTGCCCCAGTAGTTGGTTATTGTTTGGCACGAAATCGTAACTATAAAAATGCGCTTGGCGCAGCCATCGTGTCCTTAGCAGGATTGATTGTGGTAATGCCTGTAACACTGCAAGCATTACCAATCAATGGTAAGAAAGCCGTCGATATTTCTGGTTTTTTATCTTATAGTAATATTGGTGTTACTGGCATGTTCGCCGGCATTATTATTGGATTAATTGCTGCTGAATTATTTATTAAATTATCTAAAATTGAAAAATAAAAATTAACTTAGGGGAAAATGTGCCACCAGCCGTTAGTGAATCATTTTTAACCTTAATTCCTACCATAGCTGTCATCTCCCTTTTGGCCATCATTTCTGCAATATTGTTTGTTGGATTCCACACTGATTTAATTAAACTAATTACTACGCTGATCCAAGAACCATTGCGTCGCGTAAATACTAGTTTACCGGGATTTTTATTAATATATTCAGTGGGAAATCTCCTGTTTGGATTTGGTATTCATCAAGCGGTTATTAACGGTACTTTGTTAGATCCTGTGTTGCTTATTAACACAAATAAAAATATGCAAGCTTTTGCTGCTGGAGATCATGTGCCTTATATTATTACCAGTGTTTTTCGAGACACGTTTGGTATGATGGGGGGGACAGGTAGTACCATTTGTTTGCTAGTCGCAACGTTTTTATTCTCTAGAGTAAAGGCTAGTCGTGAGGTGACAAAACTGTCAATTGTTCCCGGAATTTTTAACATTAATGAACCCGTCATCTATGGCTATCCTATTGTATTCAATATTCCGCTACTTATACCATTTGTATTAACGCCAATCATATCATTGCTAATTGCTTACTATGCGACTGTGTTGGGGTTAATGAA
>AEMJ01000475.1 GCA_000166735.2 Leuconostoc inhae KCTC 3774
AATATGTCGAAATAAAAGACATACAAATTAAAATAAGAAATTCAAAAATATAATTATATTTTTGCTTTATTTTTATCAATTGAAACATATTATTATTTACTCCCAATAACTAATTAAATCATTAAAAAACTAAAGATACAAGAAAACTAGCAAGCAAAGGAATTATAGAGGCTGAATATGTAATTATAGACCCTGAATGGAAGGGCATTTTAGTGAGTGCCTAGTCACATATCTAGCTCATAACCAAAGCCCTGGTATTTTCCTTAGAAGTCAATAAATTAATTGGACTGTTTTACTGCGGCACTATATGGCGTTTTTTATTAATGAACGTAGTTATTCAAACTTGTAACTAATTTTTAATTTCGTCACGAACCTTACGGAATTCTTGTAGTTGTTCTTCTAAAGTTCCTGTGGCTTGCGCTGGGTCAGATAAAGGCCAGTGTAAACTCTTGGTTTGAGGGGGAAGCATAGGACATTTATCCTTGGCATCACCACATAAAGTAATAACTAAATCTGAAGTGTTCAAATAATTTAGATCAATTAATTTAGAGTAGTGGCTACTAATATCTACTCCATCTTCAGCCATAACTTTAACAGCATTTAGATTTAACCCATGAGTTTCAATCCCTGCACTCTCGATTTGAAACTCATTTGCCGGCAATATTTTTTTTGCATATCCTTCAGCCATTTGACTGCGACAAGAATTTCCTGTACATAAAAATAAATTTTTTCATTCTAAACCACCTATAATTTTAATTTGTATAACACCATGATACACCATAAACTTAAATGCAATGCTTTCATCAAC
>AEMJ01000474.1 GCA_000166735.2 Leuconostoc inhae KCTC 3774
CTGAGAAATGATGCGTTTTTGTATACTAATCCGGTCGGTCAAGTCACGCGAGTTAGCGAAAAAAGAACGCAAAAAATAACAGATGAACATCAAAACTCAGACTTTATTATGACACAAAAACTAACAGTTAAACTGTTAAATCATGATAAAAAAATAATTCACGTGAGTAATAGTTATGCACAGTCACAGGTGATTTCTAGTAGGTATCGTGTTGGTGACCAATTATTATTAGAAAATATTGGTTCTAATAAACATATTTTATCATTAAAACGTGATGCAGTGATGGGTGCGTTAGCCACCTTATTAGTTGGTTTATTGCTGATTTATAG
>AEMJ01000473.1 GCA_000166735.2 Leuconostoc inhae KCTC 3774
CGTCAATGTTTTCCGATTTATTTTTTGCATAACTCATTAAGTTGTTAATAACATCGCCTACTTGGTTATCATTATCTAATCTTGAAATAAATAATTCCAATCCATTACGATTAGGTAAAATTTGAAAACTAACTTGATCATCATCACTAAAATCATGATCAACATCAACCT
>AEMJ01000472.1 GCA_000166735.2 Leuconostoc inhae KCTC 3774
ATAGTATNTATNTTTTTATTGAGTCAATTTTTCTGAAATGGCAACAGAGTCACCAATGTAGGATTCTGGATGTAAAATAATTTGTGTTATGAACGCTGCGACACTTGTTCGTGTAATTGGTCTACCAATAATTTCTGCATCACGTGCTATTTGAATCTGGAGTGATTGCATGACATTATCATCAATTAATTCATTAGGACGCACAATAGTATAATCTAGTGCGGATTGTTCAATACGTTTAACGGCGGCAGCTTGGTCGCCCATATACGTATTTTCATTGTCGATTGTGCCAAGAATATTGACCCATAAACTGCGTTTATCAGCAGGTAGCTCATTGTGAACGCCAATGGTAGCAACCCAGATTAATCGTTTTACACCCACATGATGCATAGCGTTGACAACACTATTGGCCGCTGCTTTTTGACGACCCTCCGCACCAATATTTGCGTAAACAATATCGACGTCTTTAAGTGCTGCAATCATGGCGTCTTCGTCAACGGCATCAAGACCCTTAATGCCTTTTTCGGGACGCGCATGAAGTGAAGTTAATTTAATTTCTGTATCGGTATTAGCTAGCATAGGGACAACAAGTTTTGCGATCTGACCGTTAGCACCGAGAATTAGTAGTTTTGTCATACTTTTATTTTAGCATGAAACGCTGAGAAGCGGTAAAATTGATATAAGAAAAAGAGAGGGTATAAATGTCATTATCATATCAACAATTATTAACTGCCGTACCATTAGTTTTACGTGGCGGAAATGTACCAACTATTGTTGGTGAAGCAGGCATAGGAAAATCAGCTTTGGTATGTGATGTTGCAAAAAAATTACATGCCAAGTTATTTACAACGGTGGTATCTTTGTCAGAAAAGGGTGATTTGGCTATTCCAATACCACCTCTAACAGAATCAGCTTTTTTGATGACGAAAAATTATGGTCGATTAGCCGATGTGAAGTTTGGTTATACACATACATTGATTCAAATTATTCAACAAGCAGAATTAGCACCGAAACAACCGATTATTTGGTTTTTAGATGAATTTAATCGGGGCTCACAAGCAGTTCAAGGCGAACTCATGAATTTAGTGTTGCAGCGTCAAATTAATGATTTAACTTTACCAGATAATGTGAATCTTATTTTAGCCGAAAATCCAGATGATTCGATGTCTGGATTTGAGAATTCAGATTATGCTGTGCAAACATCGGATGCGGCAATCAAAGATCGTACCACACGCTTAGTGATGTCTGTATCAGTCAGTGGTTGGTTAACATGGGCGGGTCAAAGTGATAATAAACGTCAAAATATTCACACAATAGTACGTCAGTTTATTGCTGAAAATGCTGAATTACTCTATCCAGACACGCGCGGGGCAGACTTGAATCCCACCCCTCGTGCTTGGCAACGCGTATCAGATAATTTATTTGAATTGGAGTTATTACCGGTTAAGGATCAAAATGACTTGCTATTTGACCTAGTGGCTGGTGATTTAGGACAACTGGTTGCGACACAATTCATGAGTTACGTGCAGCAACAAACGGCGAGTTTGACAGCAGTCGATGTGTTTGAAACACATCCTGATGGGCCAAGATTACCAAATGAAATCCGCCAAAAATTTCAAGACATGCCTGAAATTCAAAAATTAACGGTGATGAAAACTTTACTTTTAACGGCTGATATTGTCTTGGATAATCATGCTAGTCGATTTAGTCAGTTATTAAATTTGCTGGCACCAGATGGTCAGTATGCGCTTGTAAAGCAAATGACTAGCGCACCCATTTTAGATGATTTATACGTTTCTGATGCGCATTATGCTAATGTTTTGTATCAACAAATTATGGACATTGCTACACGATGAATGACAATGAAAAAACAATTTAATTGTTGATGGGATTAAGACGTTGTTGGATGAATCACCATTATATGGCAGCATTGTGATGAATTTAGATCGTGAAAAGGACCTGAACTTAGACCATGCTTTGGCACTTAAGTGGCACAACCACCGCTGGTTTTTAGTGATCAACCCAAATATATTAACGCATCTGTTTACTAATCATAATCAAATTGCGTTGGCTTTGGCGCATGAAGCTCTCCATGTCATTTGGCAACATCCATTACGTTATGCCAAACAACATGAGCCACTGATTGATTTAGGAACAGACCTTGCTGTCAATCAGTATTTGCCAGATCAGTTAGGTGAATTACCTGGTGCCATGACGTTGCAAACAATTTTTGAGATGTATGGCAAAATGTTACCAGATCAAGAGGATTCAGCAGTGTACATTGCGCGCTTGGCAGAATTTTTAGATCAAGTGCCGTCGCGTGGCGATAATCAGTTGGACAGTCATAGTGGTTGGTCTAGTGTTAACGGGGCTTTAGATGAAGCTAAAGCAGCGCTTGATATGATTCTTAAAAAAGCAACTGAGGATGCCAAGCATTCAGGTCGCGGACAACTATCACTTGCAGTTCGTAAGCATATTGATGAAGTCATCGCGCCCCATCGAAATTGGCGTGCGATTATACGCACTGGATTAAGCCAACAGCCAAATAAAAGACGTGAATCACGTGCTAGGTTTAACCGAAGACAGGCCTATCGATTAGACCTAACTGGCGAAATAAGTGTTTTTAATGCGCAACTGGTTGTTTTTATTGATAATTCAGCATCAATTTCTGATCAACAAGCTGGTCTGATGGTGGCAAATGTTATAGCGTTAACGAGACAGTTTGATGCTGAGGTGCATGTTTTTTCTTTTGATACACAAGTGTATGCTATAAAAAAATCAAAGATTGGGTGCGTCATACTGGTGGTGGAACAACTTTTAAAAGTATTTTCAGTGCATTAATTGATCAAAAATTTAATCCAAAAACAAACAATTGTGGTCATTTTAACAGATGGTGATGGGGAAGAAGATGAGGTACAAACGGCATTTAAACAAGTTTATTGGTTGTTACCACAAGGTAAAAAATTGAGTATTAGCCAACCATTTGGTAAGGTTGTGGTTGTATAGTGCTTTAGAAAGGAGTACGTTAATTAATTTTGCTATGAATGATAAATTACAACCAAATGATCTACGTAGTTTTATTAATAAAGATATGCGTTTCAAACGTGCAGAAGCAGTGCTTAAGGATGAATGGGAATCATTATTATTACCTGAAGGTTGGGGTGTCAACATGATGACGTTATCCGACATTACTTTTGCAAGACACTTAAATCAAGTAAAAGCGGTACCAACAACGATTGATTTGGTAACGTTTGCCGGTGTCAAAAAATTTATTAGAAATAATTCATCTCGGTTATCACCGGATGTTGTGAAATTATTAGAGGAGCCTTTCTTATGAAAATTAATTTAATATTAGCACCTGAACAAGCACCTGCAGAATTGTTAGCATTACAGACTTTAAATCCAGATAAATTCTTCTATTTGGGTAAAGAATCACAATTAGCAGGGACGAATGTATTAATTATTGGTGCGCCTGACATGGTGAACCATTTTAAACGGCCGATGTTATTTAATAGCATAGTGACAGTCGGTCATTTAAGTGGTGATGTTATTCATCAAATTGCATTTCAAACTAAGGATAGAAATGATGAACTAATCGCACAACTTGTACCTGAAAATGCCATTCTTGCACAAAACAGTAATGGCAAATCAGACTATATGTTGTGGAGTTTTTGGCCTGATCACAAGGCGTTAGGATCTTTTTTAAATAGTGATAAATTTAATCAAATGAAAAACTCATGAAAAATCCTTACACAACCAGTTATATTCATGTTAACTCTGCGCAACAGTTATCATTGACACATCAAATGCGTGATTTTGATGACAAAACATGGTGGGGATAACTCGTATCTTGCATAATTGGTTATTCTAAGCTACAATGAACTCATAAACTAAATAGATATGTCTGGGGTGCCATTTGGCTGAGAAACACCCATTGAACCTGATCACGGTAATGCGTGCGAAGGGAGATACATTTTCGAATACTAATTTTAAGCATTTTGTGCCTATTTTTGTAGCCGTTGATTGATTTCCTTT
>AEMJ01000471.1 GCA_000166735.2 Leuconostoc inhae KCTC 3774
CTGTCATATCGGGAATTTTACCCGATATATTTTATGCGCCAAACCTAATTTCCATAGCTTCCAGTCCTGTTTACTTACCAAACTTTCTGCGGGTTATTTCTAGCTATCTGATTACAATGTTATTTATCTCTATAGCAATCATATTTGGAGTCAGACGTCATGTTAATCAATAAATTTATTGCTAGAAAAAAAACGAGCATACAACGAATAGCGGGATTGTTAATTTTTATGACGTGGACTGTTTTATGTCTTTTGGGTATTTTGAGTGCAACTAGTCATTTAAAATCTGAACATAATTTATTCGAACTTTTTTTTACTGCGATTCAAAACCCTAGAAATCAATTGCAGTATGGCATACCTTTAATGATTGTGATGGCTTTAATCATGTTCATTAAGCCTACGGCACATGAGATTTTATAGTTAGTTAATAATAAGTCTTTGGGAAAATTTATATGGCGCTATTCTTTT
>AEMJ01000470.1 GCA_000166735.2 Leuconostoc inhae KCTC 3774
AGTAGCCGAGTAATATCAAAGATAGATACTTCTAATGGTAATTGCGTCAAATCTGTAACTAGTCGACTGTCATGTGCTCGAAGTTTCGACAATAAGTTTGCGCAATTGGTTTGAAAAGAAAACTTATTAACCATTTGAAAATGCGCTAGTGTATTACGTAGCGCCAACACCATTTGTAATACACTTAAAAATTCATAGGTTGTATAATTTTCAAACCCCATCTCCTTGCGTATTTTAGCAATAACGTTATCCTTCATATACGCTACAAAATGATACAATTTTCCAAAATCAAGAATCTTCACAACAACCCATAACGGTGGTACTTGATAAGGAACTAACAGAGAATTTGCAATCATCTCTTTGCGCAAATTCTTATTTCTGTAAAGAATATCTGTTAATGGTTGCTCTGGTTTTACGTAAGCTTGAAACTGTGGGCTTACATTCCGTGTATTATCCAGAAAGAAAAATTTTCAAAATGATCAGCTAACTGGCAATCAAGATACTCTGTTCGTTTTACATAATTATTCTCATCTAGGTACGCTAAAGTACCATACTGAGTTGAAGCGAAAGCTTGTGTAAAAGTAATACGAAG
>AEMJ01000469.1 GCA_000166735.2 Leuconostoc inhae KCTC 3774
CAAAATTGGGGTCATTATTATGACGGGTGCCGGGGATCAAGCCTTTTCATCAGGTGGTAATCAGAAAGTTCGTGGTAATGGTGGTTATGTTGGTGTTGATGGTATACCACGATTAAATGTTTTAGATTTACAACGATTAATGAGAATTATACCCAAACCAATTATTGCAATGGTAAAAGGTTGGTCTGTTGGTGGGGGGAATGTCTTACAATTGGTGGCTGATTTGACCATAGCTGCTGATAATGCCAAGTTTGGTCAAACTGGACCTATGGTTGGTTCATTTGACGCAGGATATGGCTCTGGATACCTTGCCCGGGTTATTGGACACAAGCGTGCTAAGGAAGTGTGGTTTTTAAACCATTTCTATACTGCTGATGAAGCCTATCAAATGAACTGGATTAATAAAGTTGTACCATTGGCTGACGTAGAAGCTGCCACCATTGAATGGTCAGATGAGTTATTAACGAAGTCACCTACGGCGTTAAGATTTATCAAAGCAGCTATGAATGCAGACACAGATGGTTTGGCCGGTTTGCAACAGTTTGCTGGTGATGCAACGATGCTTTATTACACATCAGATGAGGCTAAAGAAGGCCGTGATTCATTTAAAGAAAAACGAGATCCTAATTTCGATCAATTTCCTAAATTCCCTTAAAACACCAGTTAGGTGTTTTTTATTATCAAATAATGAGTTTAAAATGATATAAATTTGACAAAAACAATAAAAAAATGCACAATAACACATAAGAGGATTGGCTATGAAACTTAAAATTGCGATAGCACAAATTGATATTGCCTTAGGAGATCCTAAACATAATCAGAAAACAGTAGCCTATTATGCTGAAAAAGCTGCTGAGGTCAATGCTGACGTGTTAGTATACCCAGAAATGTGGAATACAGGGTACGCATTGACAGAGCTAACTAATTTGGCTGATACTAATGGCCAAGACAGTCAGCTATTACTTAGCAAATTAGCTAAGAAATACCATCTTAATATTGTTGGCGGTTCTGTAGCAACACAACAGAACCATAAATTTTATAACACGATGTTTGTTTTTGATGCATCAGGCCAAAAGGTTTCTGAATATAATAAATTACATCTTTTTGGGCTAATGAATGAGGAAAAATATGTGTC
>AEMJ01000468.1 GCA_000166735.2 Leuconostoc inhae KCTC 3774
TATTATTATTGCCAAATACAGGTTCGTTTGGCTTTGGTTATGGTTCAATGACAGCTTTATGGTTTGGTGCAGTCACTGTATTATTTATGGATTTATCTGCAAATGTGTCTATGCAACCATTTAAAATGATCATTCCAGATATGGTTAGTGAGCAGCAAACAGATAAAGCATGGACACTACAGAATATGTGGGGCAGTTTAGGCGGCGTTATTGCCTTTATATTTCCATTTGCTTTAACAATTTTTGGTATTTCTAATACGGCGGCTCGTGGCGTTGTACCTGATTCAGTCAAAATATCATTTTATGTTGCAGCAGCTATTTTGCTGCTATCTACAATATTTACTGTTATCAATGTGAAAGAATATGATCCAGAGACACTGGCCTATTACCACGGTATCACAGCTAATAACGAAAAACGTGATTCATTTGTCGATATCTTAAAACATGCCCCTAAGGTATTTTGGACATTAGGTATCGTAGAATTCTTTGTTTGGTTTGGCATTCCATATATGTGGACTTACTCTACTGGTGCTTTATCGGAAAATATTTGGCACGTATCAGATCCGGCGTCTGCTGGATATCAAGCAGCTGGAAATTGGTTTGGTATATTACAGGCAGTCTATTCAGTAGTGGCGATATTAATTGGTATTTTTTCCAACATCTCAATAAAAAACTCGCAAATGGGCTTTTTTCTTTAGTTTACTGGCTGGTGGAATTGGCTTTATAGTTGTCGCATATGGACATACACATATATCATCATTAGTTGGATTTGTATTAATAGGTATTGGGTGGATTGCCATTATTTCTATACCCTTTACGATATTAACTAATGCTTTAAATGGCAAACATGATGGTATCTATCTAGGATTATTTAATTGCTTCATATGCATTCCCCAAATAGTCGCTTCAATTGCAAGTTTTGTTATTTTCCCACTTGTCGGCCAATCAATGGCACATATGTTGGCTATTGCTGGTGTGACTTTAATAATTGGCGGATGCTTAATTTGGATAGTTAAAGAAGATGAGTCAAAAACGGACAGAATAAAAAAGGAATATAAATCATGACAAAGAACATTAAATGGTGGCAAAAAGCAGTGGTGTATCAAGTTTATCCACGCTCATTTCAAGATGCAAATGGGGATGGTATTGGTGATTTACAGGGAATTGAGCAGCGATTAGATTATATCGAAAAATTAGGAGCAGACGTTATTTGGTTGAATCCAGTATATGCGTCACCTGACAAAGATAACGGTTACGATATTTCCGATTATGAAGATATTAATGCTAAATTTGGTACGATGGTAGATTTTGATCGTTTACTTAGTAAGGCACATGCTAAGGGGATTAAAATTTTAATGGATTTAGTGGTTAATCACACTTCTGATCAACATCAATGGTTTATTGAGAGCCGATCATCTAAAGATAATGATAAACGAGATTTTTATATTTGGCGTGATCCTGTTGACGGCCATGAACCAAACAATTGGGGATCATTCTTTTCAGGTCCTGCTTGGAAATACGATGAGAGCACTGGTCAATACTATCTTCATTTATTTGTTGAAGGACAACCTGATTTAAATTGGGTTAATACGAAGGTGCGCCAATCTGTTTTTGACATGATGAATTTCTGGGTTGATAAGGGGATTGATGGTTTCCGAATGGATGTTATCTCATTAATTTCCAAACCTGATGGTTTACCAGATGGTGATGTTCCTTCAGGTGGGACGTATGGCAATTCTGACAAAGCAGTAGCAAATGGCCCATATGTTCATGATTATTTAAAAGAAATGCGTCAGAAAGTATTAAATCGTGCTGATATGATGACAGTTGGTGAAGCGTCAGGTGTTGATATCAGTAACGCGATTAAGTACGCTGATAATGATGCTTCTGAATTGAACATGGTCTTTCAATTTGAACACATGGGGTTAGATAATAATCCCAATCCAGCACTTGGTAAATGGTATGATAAAAAAGTTTCGTTAATTGATTTAAAAGAAAATTTATCCAAATGGCAAAATAAATTGGCGGGGAAAGCATGGAATTCATTGTATTGGGATAATCATGATCAACCACGTGCCGTTAGTCGATATGGTAACGATAAGCCAGAATATCGTGAAGTATCAGCTAAAATGGTAGCGACACTATTGCATTTTATGCAAGGAACTCCTTATATTTATCAAGGTGAAGAAATTGGGATGACAAATGCGTATAATTTAAAGCGCTCTGATTTTGATGATATTGAGATAAAAAATGCATTTGAGTATTTAGTGGATAAAGATCATTTGATTGATGAGAAAACGATGCTATCTTATGTACATGCTAAAGGGCGAGATAACGCACGAACACCCATGCAGTGGGATGAAACAAAAAATGCTGGATATACCACCAGTACACCATGGTTAAAGTTAAACGATAATTATCAAGAAATAAATGTGAAACAAGCCTTATCAGATAGCCAATCGATTTTTTATTATTATCAAAAGCTAATACAATTGCGCCATGAGATGCCAGTGATTACAACAGGTGATTATGAGCTGCTGGACTCAAAAGATGATGAAGTTTATGCTTACCGACGACTTGGTGACGGTGAACAATTATTAATTATCAATAATTTCACAGATCAAAAATTAATACGTCAATTTGACGTACCAAGACAAGCAACTGTGCTGATTAGTAATTATGATGATGATCAAGGCGAACTATTACGGCCTTATGAGTCGAAAGTTTATTATTTTTAAGGGCGTAATCGTTTAAATGAATCATAGTTAACTTGACTTTATCATTAATTAAAGCTATGATTAAAACAATATTAAAGCCGATGAATTGGAAAAATCATAGTTTGGACAAGTAGAAATTTTGCGGATGATGCAAGCAAAACGATAACATGATTTGCGACACCTTGGAGGTCATTGTTGTTTAAGACAGTGCGTGGTTGCGCGATAAGCAGACCAAGCGATACATGAACTTGTATCGGAATTTAAGGTGGTACCGCGTAAAAACGCCCTTAACGAGAAGTCGTTAAGGGCGCTTTTTTCAGGTTAAATATTAAAATTTCAAAGGAGAATATGTTGCTATTCTAGTCCAATTTATCGTAGCAACGATTAAAAAAATGGCAAAACCAACATTTCAACGACCAAAGGGAACGGCTGACCTATTGCCGGATAATACATTACAGTGGCAACATGTCGAGAGTACCGCACGTTTGTTATTTGGCGATTATAATTTTAAAGAAATACGGACACCACTATTTGAAAATTTTGATGTCTTTTCACGATCAGCAGGAGATACATCCGATGTTGTGACAAAAGAAATGTACGACTTTCATGATAAGGGAGATCGTCATATTGCATTACGCCCTGAGGGAACCGCAGGTGTTGTGCGGGCATATGTTGAAAATAAATTATTTGGACCAGAATTTGATAAACCTTACAAGGTATATTATATGGGTCCAATGTTTCGTTACGAACGGCCGCAAGCTGGCCGTTTTCGTCAATTCCATCAAATTGGCGTAGAAGCGTTTGGATCAAAATCACCTGCCTTAGACGTTGAAATTATTGCAATGGCTGTCGATTTATTTCAGACGTTAGGTCTTAAAAATTTAAAAGTAGCCATTAATACTTTGGGTGATAAGTCATCACGAGTAGCTTATCGTCAAGCATTGATTGATTATTTAAAACCACATTTTAACGAACTATCTACTGATTCACAAAATCGACTAGAACAAAATCCACTGCGTGTTTTGGATTCAAAAGATCCTCGCGATAAAATATTTGTCGCTGATGCGCCATCAATATTAGATTACTTATCAGAGGAAGCAACTAAACATTGGCAACAAGTACAGACAATGTTGCGTGCGTTAAACATAAATTATGACATTGATGCAACAATGGTTCGTGGCTTAGATTATTATAACGATACAATATTTGAAATTATGACAATTGATGACAACTTGAAAGGGGCTGCCACGATTGCTGGTGGTGGCCGTTATTCAGGACTAGTGGCAGAGTTTGGTGGGCCAGAAACACCTGGCGTAGGATTTGGTATTGGTATGGAACGTTTGATCGGATTACTTAATGCGCAAAATAGCGCACCAATAGTTGATGACAAGTTAGATTTTTATGTGGTTAATATTGGGGATGGCACTGATGTTGTGGCTATGCAAACTGTGCAAGCTATTCGATCATTTGGCTATGTTGCAGAACGCGATTACCTTGGTCGTTCTGCAAAGGCACAGTTTAAAAGTGCAGATCGTAACCATAGTAAATATGTTGTAACCATCGGTGACCAAGAATTAGTTAACAATACTGCTAATGTCAAGGACATGGCAACTGGCTACCAACAAACTGTCAAATTAGCAGATTTGTATACAAACTTACCTACAATCATCGCTTCAAAAGGAGATAAATAATGAAACGAACAACATACGCAGGATT
>AEMJ01000467.1 GCA_000166735.2 Leuconostoc inhae KCTC 3774
AGTCCTGCATATGCTGTTCGTTTCATTATTTATCTCCTTCTGAAGCAATGATTGTTGGTAAATTCGTATACAAATCTGCTAGTTTGACAGTCTGTTGTTGACCAGTTGACATGTTTTTAATATTAGCAGTTTGATCAACCAACTCCTGGTCACCAATAGTTATAACGTATTTACTATCGCTACGGTCAGCGCTTTTAAACTGTGCTTTAGCAGAACGACCAAGGTAGTCACGATCTGCAGCATAGCCAAATGATCGAATTGCTTGCACAATTTGCATGGCAACAACAGCAGTACCATCCCCAATGTTAACCACATAAAATCTAACTTATCATCAATTAGTGGTGCAACATTTTGCGCATTAAGTAAGCCTACTAAGCGTTCCATCCCTATACCAAATCCAACACCAGGTGTTTCTGGTCCACCAAATTCTGCTACTAATCCCGAATAGCGACCCCCACCAGCAATTGTAGCAGCACCTTTCAAGCTATCATCAAGCGTCATAATTTCAAATATTGTATCATTGTAGTAATCCCAAACCACGAACC
>AEMJ01000466.1 GCA_000166735.2 Leuconostoc inhae KCTC 3774
CAAGACCGTTGTGTTAGTACCTTGGACCACACCACCATTGATTAATGGCTTCCTAGCAACTGGCGGTGATTGGCGAGCTGTTCTTGTGCAATTATTAAGTTTCATTATTGGTGTGCTGTTCTACATACCATTTATGAAAATCAGTGAACAGGTTTTGTTAAAACAGAATCAAGCATAAAAAAGGAGAATACTTCTGATGTCTACAAAAAATATTATGTTATGTTGTGTGGCAGGAATGAGCACTAGTTTACTAGTGAATAAAATGAAGAAAGCAGCGACTGAATTAGAAAAAGATGTCGTTATATTTGCCACATCAGTTTCTGGGTTTGATCAAGAATTGGCTAGTCGAGAGGTTGACTGTGTCATGTTAGGACCCCAAGTCAGCTATATGGAAAAAGATTTTAAAGAAAAACTCAAGGACAAAAATACGCCACTAAGTGTGATTAATATGCAGGACTACGGCATGATGAATGGCGAAAAGGTTTTATTGCAGGCATATGAATTGATGGGAGGGGAGTAATATGGATGACCAGTATCTCAACGTCATCATGGGTATCATCATGAATGCTGGCAATGCAAAGGGATTAGCACATGAAGCTCTTGAATCTGCAAAACAAAACGATTTTGAAAAAGCGAATCAACTGATGGCAGAATCTAACCAGTCATTGGCAGAGGCTCATAATGTTCAAAGCGAGATGTTAACAAAAGAAGCACAAGGTGAGCATACCGAGATGAATTTATATATGGTTCATGCACAAGATCATTTAATGACGGCTATAACCTATCAAGATCTGGTAAAAGAATTAATAACATTATACAAAAGAATGCACAATAGAACTACGCTAACTAGTTGTGCCATGACATTTTATTTTGTCAGGTGAGGTAGTGTGTTATTAAAAGAACTGACCAATCAACTCGATCAACGATAATCTATCTGAAAGCAAATTCATGTAACTTTATTCAATGCGGTTTATACTATAGATAATGTGGATGTTAAACAATTAGTGGTTTAACGCTGATCCTTAGAATGCCATTAGGAGGTTAGTGAATGACAAATCAATATGATTATGATGTTTTGTATCTTGGTAGTGGACATGGCACATTTGATGGTGCGATTCCGTTAGCGCAATCAGGTGTTAAAGTTGGCGTCATTGAAGCTGATATGATTGGTGGTACGTGCCCTAATTATGGTTGTAACGCTAAAATAACGCTTGATGCACCGGTAGTGTTAACGCGAGCAGCAGAACGATTGTCTGGCATTGTTCAGGGCAACCTGAACATTGATTGGGCGCAAAATGAGGCGCATAAAGAAACTGTTATTAATGGCTTGCCAGATATGATTGGTGGTTTGCTAACTGATTCTGGAATCGATGTGATTCACGGCCGTGGTGTGTTTGAAGATAATCACACGATTGTTGTTGCTGGTAAATCAGTCACTGCTGATAAAATTGTCATTTCAACTGGTTTAAGGCCTCATCGTCTTGATATTTCTGGTTCTGAACTAGCGCATGATAGTCGTGAGTTTATGTCGTTAAAGACTCTGCCACAGAAAATAGCCATTATTGGATCGGGCTATATTAGCATGGAATTTGCGACAATTGCAAATGCAGCTGGCGCTGACATTACTGTGCTTATGCATGGCGAACATGCCTTGCGACAGTTTCATGCTCCCTACGTTGACAAAGTTGTCACTGATTTAAAGCAACGTGGTGTAACATTTATTTCAAATGCGGCCGTTACTGCATTTGAACAAAATGGTGATCAAATGCAGGTGATATATGGTGACAACAAGTCTTTGTCAGTTGATTGGGTATTAGATGCTTCGGGTCGTGTACCAAATGTGGATAACATTGGTTTAGAAACACTTGGGTTGACCCACACTAAGTCAGGTATTCCTGTAAATGACTATTTGCAAACAAATATTGATAATATTTATGCATCGGGTGATGTGATTGATAAAACACAACCTAAATTGACACCAACAGCCATTTTTGAATCAACGTATCTTTTCAAACAATTTTCTGGTCAAACAAAGGCACCAATTCATTATCCTGTTGTGCCATCAGTTGTCTTTACGTCACCAAGAATTGCGCAAGCAGGTATGTTGGTACAAGATGCTGAAAAAGGAGATTATGTGGTACAACAAACTGATCTCACAACAGATTGGTATCGCCAAGTTGACAACGAAACACTTGCTGATAATACATTGATTTTTGATCAACAACACAATTTAGTTGGTGTTACTGAAGTCAGTGAGCAGGCTGAAAACGTGATTAATACGTTATTGCCAGCTATTGAATTTAAATTTGGACCGGATGAAATTGGCAGATTAATTCATTTATTTCCTTCGATTGGTATGGCAACATGGGGACAATTATAAAAATAGAGTAGTTATATCATTTTTGAACAGCGGGAGCTGTTTTTTTATGATGTAATTTTCAAAAAAACTTGACATCTTTATTAATGTTGTTTATATTAACTATATTAATATAAACGAGGAATTGAAAGATGAAAACAAAGTTTTTAACAGTTCTATTTGTACTTGGTTTATTCATATGCATGTTGGACACGACGATTATGAATGTCAGTTTACCTACTATTAGTAACGCTTTGCATGTTGGATTGGACGACATATCGTGGGCATTAAATGTTTATCTCATTTTGTTTGCAGCGTTGACGATACCATTGACACGTTTGGCAGAAGTATACGGTATCCAAAAAGGCTTTTTACTGGGCGTCATTTTGTTTGGGATGGGATCGATAGTGTCGGCCGCCGCACCAGCTCTTAATATCTTATTAATTGGCAGAGCAATTCAAAGCATTGGGGCAGCAATAGTATTTCCGTTAGCTATGACACTGGCTATTAGCTTAGTGAATGATGACCATCGAACGGGGATGATAGGAATCTTAGGGATTACACAAGGAATTGTTGGCGCACTTGGACCGACCATTGGCGGTATTGTGACACAATTTTTGGGTTGGCGTTGGATTTTTTTAATCAATGTGCCATTAGTTATTATTATGCTTGTATTGGGCATGATCTATCTCACACTGAAACATGAAGTGCAACATAAACAACGTTTAGACGTTTGGGGCGCAATACTCAGTATTATTTTTTTGTCCAGCTTATCGATTGGTCTCATTCAAGGGCGAGTCTGGGGATGGCATGCTTGGTTAACTATCACATGTTTTGGTTTGAGTAGCATGAGCTTTATATTATTTTTAATTGTAGAACAACGCAGTGTTAATCCAATGGTACCACTGCAATTATTCAAGAATCGCGTATTTTCAATTTCGGCTATCATTATTATTTTAAGCAATTTATTTTTAGTAGCCACGACGGTAATTTTACCAACTTATTTCACAAGTATTGCTGGGTTTGATGCACTACATGCATCTTTATTAGTCGCACCAATATCGTTGGCTATTTTTATATTTTCACCAATTTCGGGATTTGCCCAAGCCATTATTCAACCAAAATGGTTGCTCACTTTGGGATTTTTAATCATGACTTGCGGTTATCTGTGGCTGGCAAACGGTGCGCTAGTTAATCAAACACAAACCATTCTATCTGGCACAATGGTGGGCATGGGCTACGGCTTAATAGCTGGACCAATATTAGTGATAGCCGCCGGTAGCTTGCATGGTAAATTATTAACGGCTTCACAAAGTGTCACAAGTGTTTTACGTCAAGTTGGTGCTATGCTGGCGGTTGCTATATTTATAACGAGTTTGTATGGCAATTTGGCGCTATCAAAAAACAGTCACAATCTTATGCAGAAAGCAGTGTCAACAAATTGGCAATACCGAGTGAACAAAAATAACTATGATCGGCAAAATAGCACATAAATCACATGATGATCACTTTATTCAAACAGATACTACTGCGTTACCACGAGAGATATCGGATAGTATTAAGGACATTGAAATACACACTACTGTACTGTTACGGTCATCTTTTGAGAAGCTTTATGCGATTTCTGTGCCGTTTTTATTAATGTGTGCGGTGTTAAGTTTATTTTTGAAAGAAAACAACCGTTATAAATGTCGTGTATAATATTTAATAACGAACAGAAGGCAGGTAAAATTATGTCAATGAAGGGCAGAGAAGTCATTTTAGGCATTTTGCAGGGGGGATCACATACTGGTTATGAAATTAATGATATTTTACAGACACGATTAAGTCATTTTTTTGATGCGACTTTTGGCATGATTTATCCGACTTTAAAAAAGTTAGAAGCCGAAAAATTAGTGACTAAACAACAAATATCACAAACTGATCGACCAAATAAGAACATTTATACGATTACAAAAGCAGGGCAAGCAGCATTTTCAAAAGCCATTAGCGAACCGACTTCGGATGAAATTTTCAAATCTGATTTTTTGATGCATCTTTATTTTAGCCAAGATTTACCAACAGAACAGGTGGCTTTATTTTTTAAAGAAGAGATTTCACGTAAAGAAGCTAAATTGGCAACACTGCAAGCACAATTGGCAACGTGGTTAGAAAATGGCATGACAGATCGACAGCAGATAACGTTTGATTATGGTATTGCATATTATACAGCAACACTAGAAGTTTTAAAGAAAGCAGCAAAATCAATAGCCAGCTAATAGAATGTGAACCTGCTACAATAATCTTGTAAGAGTACATCGTTAGCAAGGAGATATTATGACAAATAAAAGCTTATATCATACTGAAATTGAAAATACAGCTGGCTTAGTTGGTCGCGTCAAAACGATTATAACTAAGGATCTCAGTGTTCAGACTAGTGGCCCTTTGAGTGATGAACCCGGTACTAATCCGGAACAACTATTAGGGGCGGCGTTAGCCACTTGCTTGAACGCAACAATTGAGGCGGAAGAAAAGCGGAGACAACTAGAACATAAGAGTGTTGTTCGTGTCGGTGTAGACATGGCACGTGATACACAAGGATTTCAGTTTTTTGTTACAGCACAAGTAAAATTACCACATGTCAGTCGTCAAGAGGCGGAAGACATGTTGGCAATTGTCGCGCAGCGTTGTCCTGTATCTAAATTGTTATCTGGCAGTTCGAATGTTCAGATTGTGTTGGTTGATGATTTTAATGTTATGTCATAAACTGATCAAAGCTTAAATTAGCAGAGAATATGACGTGAAAATTTCTAACTGTAGTGATAGGTAACTAGCAAGCGTTGCATAGGCGTAAAATTCATTGATGAATAAAAAATAATGACATATGTCGAAATATAATTAAAAACAAGGGAACCTAAACCTAAAGCGTTGTTTGAGGTGTCCTTGTTTTAATTTGCTTAGTAATTATAATAAATGTTATTCCAATTATACATACCATACGTGTGCGCTGAACATATTAAAAAATTGTGCTGTCATTCACAAAATGATAAAATGTATATTTAAAATTGCAATTAATGTCATAAAAGTGCCCAAAGTCTTTTAAAATCGACTTTTTTAAAACCAAAGTGGTATAGTGTAAATATACTATGTTTTGAAAGTTATTCAAAACATAAATTTTTATGGGGGTTTATTATGACAACTGTTCAAGAATTGACAGAAATTGTTGGTAACAATCACATCATCACTTCAGCTTCAAAATCATTGCGCTATCGAAGTGGATACCGTAGTGGGCAAGGTGATGCGTTGGCGGTTGTACTGCCTGGTAATATGATGGAGTTATGGCAAGTATTGAAAGTACTACATGCCCATAATACAATTATTATTATGCAAGCATCTAATACCAGCTTAACTGAAGGATCAATTCCGGCACCAGGCTACGATCGTGAATGTGTTGTGGTTAATGGGACACGAATTAAAGGTGTGCAATTGATTAACCATGGTGAAGAAGCACTTGCTTTTCCAGGTACAACGCTATTTAAACTCGAAAACGCATTAAAAGCGATTAATCGAGAACCACATTCAGTTATTGGGTCATCCAATTTAGGGGCATCTGTCATTGGTGGTATCAATAATAATTCTGGTGGTGCATTGATTCAACGTGGGCCAGCGTATACAGAATTATCATTGTATGCTCAAATTGACGCAAATGACGAATTGCATCTCGTGAATCATTTAGGCATTGACTTAGGAGAGACGCCTGAGGAAATGATTAATAATCTCGAAAATCGTAATTTTGATATTGATAAAGTTAAAAAAGACGAAAAGCGTGTGGGACACAATCGCGACTATGAAGCCCGTGTACGCAATATTGGATCACATACACCAACGCGTTATAATGCTGATCCTAACGAATTATATGAAGTTTCCGGTGCCTCTGGTAAATTAGCAGCTTTTGCTGTTCGCTTGGATACATTTCCTAAAGAAGGGGCTTCACAGGTGTTTTACATTGGCACGAATGAGCCTGCAGTGTTGGAAAAATTGCGGCGCCATATTTTATCTGAATTTAAGAATTTACCTGTATCTGGGGAATATATGCATAAAGAAGCATATGATTTAGCTAAAAAATATGGCAAAGATTCACTGCTTGTGATTGATACAATAGGGACGAATATGTTGCCGTATTTGTTTAGTTTGAAGTCAACAGCTGAACGTATATTAGGTCATATTCCGACCTTTAAACCCTACTTTCCTGATCGTTTATTGCAACATGTAGGTCAAGTATTTCCAAATCAGTTGCCAAAAAGAATTGAAGCCTATAGCGACAAGTATGAACACTATTTGCAATTAAAAATGGTTGGTGATGGCATTGATGAAGCACGTCAATATTTGAAAGAATTTTTCAAAACTGAGTCAGGGGACTATTTGGAATGCACGCCTTCGGAGGCAGATCGAGCTGCAACGCATCGTTATGTCACAGCTGGTGTCGCTATTAGATATCAAGAAGTCTTCCAAAATAAAAAATTGGATATTTTACCATTAGATATTGCTTTACCTCGTAATGAGTTTGATTGGTTTGAACATTTGCCAAAGGAAATTGAAGATAAAATTGAACATAAGTTGTATTATGGCCATTTTCTAGATCATGTGATGCATCAGGATTACATTTTAAAGCCAGGTGTTGATCCACATGAATTGAAATTAGAAATGTTGAAATTGCTTGATAAGCGTGGGGCTATTTATCCTGCCGAACATAATGTTGGTCATTTGTATCATGCCGCTTCAACATTAGTGAGTCATTATAAGCGTAATGATCCGACTAATAGTTTCAATCCAGGTGTTGGTTTGACGACCATGGAAAAATACTGGGGTAATTACTAATTAATAAAAATACCAAAAATGTTTTTAACATTTTTGGTATTTTTATTGTTTATTTAATTATTAGTCATTTGATCAAAATCATCAACCATGTCTTTTGGTCCCACAACAGATAAAATATCTTTATGATGTATTTTATATTTTGAATCGGGCGCAACAATCACTTCGCCTTCATGACGCACGGCAATGACATTCAAACCGAATTTTTTGTGAATATTTAGTTCGGAGATGGTTTTTCCAGTAAAGGTTGGATTGACAATCTGAACCTCTGCCATTGAATAATCATCAGATAATTCAATAAAATTTAACATATTTGGCGCTAGGAGTTTACGACCAATACGTTCACCCATTTCTCGTTCGGGCTGGACAACCAAGTCAGCACCGATTTTTGTTAAGACGCGTAAATGGGTGCGGTTTTCGGCTTTTGCGATGACATTTTTAGCACCGAGATCTTTTGCATTGATGGTAGCTAAAATGCTTGCTTGCATATTATGACCAATGGCAATGACCACATGATCAAAGCTCGCAATATCTAATTTTCGTAAAACGTCATCTTCTTGTGCGTCAGCGATAACAACTTGAGTCGCAATATCACGATATTCATTAACGTGTTCTTCACTGATATCAATACCAAGTACGTCTTGTCCATTGGCGATAAGGGTTTCAAGTAACGCACCGCCAAAGCGGCCGAGTCCAATGATAGCATA
>AEMJ01000465.1 GCA_000166735.2 Leuconostoc inhae KCTC 3774
CGACAAATTACCTGTTGCATCAAAATGGACAATATTTTTTCAGATAACCACGCTTTTTTCGGATTCAGAAGTTAATTTAGCGTACAATCGAACAACATGTTTATTATCATCTAAACTTGCGTTGGTTATTAAATTATCACCATCAATCGTGATTTCATCAGGTAAAATAACACCACTAATTTGAACAGCTTCTTGATCTAGTTGTCGAGACTGTGCTCTTAGTTCATGTGCATCATAGACAAAATATAGCAAAAAAGGTATCCCTAAAAATTAGGGTAATCATCCCAAACCACTTAGTTAAATTAAAACAAGAAATGACAATCACTAATACTAACAAAATAATGGTGACACCATTTAAACGATAAATACAACCACCCATTGCTGCAATGAGTAAACTTACTATTAACAAAGATCGATTAATCATTATATGGTTAATTTATCCTGCAATGTTTCAAAGCGTTTTGCCCCTATACCAGAAACTTCTTTAATTTCATCTATTGTTTTAAAATTATCATGTGCTTCGCGATAAGCAATAATTTGCTCTGCTTTTTTTCACCTATTCCTTCAAGTGTCTGTAATTCTGCAGCAGTCGCGGTATTTAAATTAATTTTAGTCATTGTTTGACTTGGTTCAGTTGCTTGTTGACCAACAGCAATTTTATTTGACCTAACTTCACCAATCGCTGGTACATAAAGCATTTGTCCATCAGATAATTTTTCGGCCAAATTCAACTGCAAAGCGTCAGCTTCATGCGTCAATCCACCTGCTTTTGCAATCGCAGTTTGTGCACGTGGTGAGTTGACAATATCATACACGCCCGGATTTTTAACAGCACCTTT
>AEMJ01000464.1 GCA_000166735.2 Leuconostoc inhae KCTC 3774
ATGCTTTACTTGGTATGAAATATATTCTGACGCCAAATGGCGAAGACCATGGCCATGCTGGTGATCCTAGCACACAACTCATTGGCTACCGTCCAGATACAGCCAAAATATACCTTACAGTCAACTAAGGGCACAAGTAACGTTCTAAAGAACCCATATGCCTTACCTATTGCTTTTTCTGCTAACTCAAAAGCGCTAAAAACACCATGTTGCATAATAACCCCCTACAAAAATCAAGGTAATCTTTGGCAAAAACCTGTCTGATGACGCAACATCCCCCATTCATGTTGAAAATTTTCAGCAATCCATCGGAAATAATGTTAATGCGCCAACTGCAATTACAGGTGCCCTATTAACAAAACTAAATAAAACACAGCCTGCCCAGTTGAACTTAAAGTTCACCCCCACAACAAATGATAGTTACTATCTCACACTCGGATCAGGATTGCCTATTAAAGAATTTGATTTGTTGATCAATGGTAAGGTCATTACCCAATTCAGCTCCTATCGTCACACTGTTCTAGTGAATTTAGCGACAGGAGTGAAAAACAAAACCCAAACAGTCACTATCCGTTTTAAAATACACAATCTCTTGTTTTGAACAATGTCACACTTTATCGTGTCGATAATACGCAATTTCAGAAAAATAATCATCAGTTAAAGCAACATCCAATTAAAATCACTAAGCGAAATGAACGTTTAATATCAGGTGAAATCACCACAACTAAAAAACAACCATTAATTATGACAACAATTCCTGATGCACCAGGTTGGCATGTCACTTTAGACGGAAAATCAGTATCACCCAGCAAAGTTGCAAACTATTTTATTGCTGTTAAGACAATTCCCGGTAAACATACGATTCAATTTAAATATACACCGCCACTGTTCTGGTCAGGATTGTTTATGTCACTATTCGCCGCTCTTATTTTAATACTAGGCTTTATACTCAAAAAAAAACTTGCAAGAAAACGTTT
>AEMJ01000463.1 GCA_000166735.2 Leuconostoc inhae KCTC 3774
AACATTTACCAATGTTTATATTGATTACTATAAAAGGATTATCTTAATAAATAACCGCCATCAACTGGGAGCGTTATACCTGTAACATAGTCAGAAGCGTGACTAGACAAAAATACAACTGTCCCCATAAGTTCTGTAGGATTGGCCCAATGACCAGCTGGAATGTGTTGCAAAATTTCTGTATTTCTT
>AEMJ01000462.1 GCA_000166735.2 Leuconostoc inhae KCTC 3774
AGGAACAAAGAAATTTTGCAACACATTCCAGCTGGACATTGGGCAAATCCTAAAGAACTCATGGGAACAGTGGTATTTCTGGCTAGTCATGCTTCCGACTATGTCACAGGCGTAACGTTACCAGTTGATGGTGGTTATTTATTACGATAAGTCGTTTATAGCGATCGGTACAAGCGCTAGTAAACATGCTTTGCAAATGCTAGAATGAAATAGGCTCAGTATTTTAGAGTATGTCTAAAATACTGAGCCTTTAATTTGATTGATGGAGACTGTGTAAGTATGGATAAAACTAAAAAATTAACGATCAAAGATATCGCTACTAAAGCAAATGTTTCAACCGCTACAGTCAGTCGTTATCTTAATGGCCAGTTGAATCAAATGTCTGAAAAAACAGCAGCAAAATTAAAAAAATAATTAAAGAAACCGCTTATATTAGAAACTCAGCCGCTGTGCAATTGGCAAAACAAAAATCAAACTTAATTGCTGTTATTGCCTCAAATATTGATGAATATTTTTCTTCTGAATATTTCAAGGGCATTGTCTCTATTTTAAGTGCGCAAGGCTATATTGGTGTGCTTTTTGATTCAAACTCAGATAAAATAATTGAATCCGCTCTGCTAGAATCCGTTTACAACCAAAACTTTGCAGGTTTAATTTTGCAACCATTATCAACTGATCGTCGTTTAATTGAAAAATTTTCCAATAACCATATACCAGTTGTCCTAATTGACCGAGATATTGGTAATGGTGAAATTAGTGCTGTCACCACGAATAATTTTCAAGTAACAAAATTTGCAATGACAAGTTTTCTAGACAAAGGCTTTAAAAAGTTACGATCATCACAGAGCCTGTTAATGACATATCAACACGTGTTGAAAGAGTTGCAGGCGCTCGCTCAGTTTTTGACCATGTCCAACTTATCGAAGTTGATACGGATCATCTTGATCTGGCTGAATTATCTGATAAAATAGATATAAAAAATTCTAAAAATCTTTTATTTGTCTTGAAAGAACGGCTATTAATTCAATTGATAGCCAACACTGATCTTTTGAATGAAACAACCAGCCAACAAAGATTGACTGGTTTTGTGGATACTAATATTCCTAAATACTTAGCACCAAAATATAAATTCATTCAACAATCTCCTTATCTTATGGGTGCAACAGCTGCTGAGATTTTAATGGCTCAATTTTTAGAGCAACAGACTACTGATATAAAACAAATAGTGATCCCATCACATTTCGAGTAATCTAATTATACTATCTGATTAGACTACTGTTTTATAAGTCACACTTCTATACCAACTTACTTTGTAGAGTATCACATTTTTAGCAATTGATATCAATGTAACTCATGATCACTTAAAAACGTGAAGCAAAAATCTTTGCGTTTTTTAATTTCTATTCTGACATCATAAAAACCGACCTCTTAGGCAAAATAATTGCGTCTAAGAAATCGATTTAACTGTTACAAATATCCCATTTAAACATTAGGCTGACTGACTTTAGCCGTGCCGTCACTACCAAAATAACGCCATGCATTATCAGATAATTTTTCAAAATGATCCGTCACCATTGCACCTGAATTAGCATCATAATACCGTGCTATTCCTTGATTATCAGTAACTGCTCTACCTTTAACTTGATGATAATTATCATCAAAGTAAAGGTTTTGACCATTTATTGTTTGATATCCCTTAACTGCTTGACCAGTGGCATCAAAATATGCCCATGAACCATCAGCTAACTTTTCAAAACGATTACTGATCATTTCACCAGAATCTGCATCATAAAAGTGACGTATGCCTTGATTGTCTACCTGTTCATGCCCTTTAACTTGATGATAATTATCATCAAAGTAGAGATTTTGACCCTTAATTGTTTGCTGTCCTTTAACTGCTAACCCGTTAACGCCAAAGTAAGCCCATGATCCGTCTGCTAATTTTTAAATTGACTAGTTAACATGTCACCAGAATCTAGCGTAAAGTAGCGTAATTTACCATCTGCATCTGTGATAAATTGGTCTTTAACTTGCGTGCCATCCTGATTAAAATACTGTACGTGTTCTTTAACAGTAGACAATCCTCTGGCCATGACACCGTTTTGATCGAAATATCGCCAATTCTTATTACTATCCATGAAATAATTGTTAACAGTTTGCTTGCCTTGCTTATTAAAATAATAAACATTACCTTTACTATCTGACAAGTAAGCATCTTGCAGTTCAATACCGTTAGGTAAGAAATAATAATTGTCATTATTAATAGTTTGCAATCCATAAAGCATGTATCCGCTTTTATCGAAATAGTACCAATTTGATTTTTCATCTTGGATAAAGGTATCTTTGGCCTGATAGCCACTAGTTGAAAAATATGTCATACCTTTATCATCGGAAGCAAAACCTGTGTTAGAAATTTGATTCGTTAACTGTTTAGGCAAAAAATCATTGTTTTTATCCGCCGAACTAACTTGAAAATACGAATTAGTAGCCCAATCCTTTAAAACGTAATAGGCACCACGACCTTGTATATTGCTACCATTAAAATATTTTGCTGACCATTCTTGTATCTTTTCACTAGGGTCCATAGGCACACCTGTTGAAATTTGATTTGTTGTAAATAATGAAGGATATAATGACTTAATCTTGTCAAGAAAAGCACCGCCATATAACTTTTGATAGTCACCACCACCAACAGTTTTAGCTGCATAAAGTATTTTATTAATCACTGAATTTTCGTTGTAAATCCCAGAATTATTGACACGCTCTGCTGTCACAATTTGTTTACCCGTCAAATTATAAATCTGATCAGGTACCCAATCAGCCATTACTTTAATTCCTGTGGCATGCAGAGATTTAATAGCATCACGTAATTGATCAACTGTGCCGTACTTTGTTGGCGTATTGAAGCCAAGATCATATCGATCAGTAAAAGCATAACCGTTTTGAATAATTGAATCTAAAAAACTACCTTCTGTGCTTGATCGATACTGTGGTGGTAATTCAAAACTGGTAATGCCCCAACTTTTGTATAAATCAGTATTTTTGGCAATTAAAACGTTCGCATAATCACTTTCAGTCGTTGGAAAGTACTGAAAATTTGAGAAACCTTCATAAATTACTTGTGAATCTAATGCAGCGTTTGAATGAAATGTTTGATTATCTTTGGCATATTTTACATTATCACTACTTGTTCTTGCATCTTGTGTATTACTTGCATCCACTGGTACCCAGACAGATAAATAACCAGATACCTGTGGATTAGCAACGCCTTGTATGTCAGCCTGATTAAACACAAGTTCACCATTGTCAGTGGTGTATTTAACCAATGCTTGGTCAACGTCTGCATCAGTTAAATATGTTACAATACCATTCTTGGTTGTCAGTATTGCTGGCCGATAGGCCTGGTTTTTATGAGCAGCACCCATTTTTAAAATAACTTGGTCGGTTGCGCTTAATTTCAGTTCGGGATTATTGCCTTCAATAACAGCAATGCCCTGTGCCCGTGTGTCAGCCGTTCCTTTGTCTTCTGCTGTCATAGCGCCTTTACCATAACGAACAGATGTTAGTAAGCCACGATTACCTTGTGTAGCCATACTATTGTCACCCATCATATATGTCATAGACATTTTTTGTCCACCCGAAACATACTTCAATCGTGACTGCAATAGCGTATTAATGGCATCATAATATGGTGATTTGTTTGCCATATACTGACCGTCATCAGTATATAAATCACCATAATAAACGCGCGGAACAGTGTCTTTATTTGTTAGCAATAATGCGTAAGTACTAGGAATATTAAATTGTGTAAATTCTTTGTTTGCTTTTAATTGATCAGCATTATAAATTTTAAAAGCTTGTTCCAATTGATCTATTGTTGGGGTTAAACCATCAGAATTGGCATCAATTTTTTCCTTAATAATTTCAGCAATGACAGTTTGCACCTCACTATCATGTGCCCGTACAAACGAATAGTTAGGTTGTGCTATATTGTCAGTTGAATCTGTGGTACGATCAACCAGGCTATTTGTAATCAATGGCTCTAGTCCACTTCGGATAGCAGTACCCTTTTGATCAGTTAGTGGCATTGTCAATGAATATTTTAACGCTAGACGTAATTTATTATCCATTGACAATTGGTTATTACCTTGATCTTTAACATATGCTGCATCATTATCACTCCAATCCTCAAGGATTGATAAATGTTGATTGGCAGTAGCATCATTTTTATCAACGCCATAGGCAGCTTTCATATAATCTGAGGCGATTTGTAACAAATCTGCATCCACATTGTCAACAGCATCAACGCGAATACCGTCGAAATTGGCATCAGCATCTTGATTAGTAATTGAACCAAAATTCAATAAATAATACATCCAATTTAATTGTTCAGCTTGAACAACCGGATTCGAATTATCAACGTCATTAGCTAATAAAAAATCATAACCGCCTTGTGTTGGATCGATAGAATACGATGAATAACCTTTTTGGTTTGTTGGTGTGCGATTTAAAAGACGATAATCAGAATTAGCATCAGGCGTTTTATCGCTATTAACATAACGTAATGCACCACCTTGAAGATGGTCTTTATCATTACCAGTTGTTTGATACTCACTATTAATATTCCAATTGGATTGACTATCAACAAAATCAGAAATATCATGCTGTAGCCAATTAGTTTGGCCTTCCTGACTAATTTTTTGTTCGATTTTTACTTGTATATCTTGACTAGCCTGATTTAGTATACTTTGGTCATCATTGGCGGAAAAATTAACTGAACTATTGCTTAAACCAAGGGTTTTCATATAATTAAGATAATTAACTTGCGTCATTTTATCTGGCCACCAGCTCATCAAAAGTGGTCGAAAATCTTTATCAGATGAGGTTGTCCAATCTTTCCCATTAACTAATATATCTTTCGGACGATACCAACTATCAGCTGTTAAGTAACCATCAATTTCAGTAAAGCTATCCTTAGTCGTATTTTCAACCGCATTATGTGCTGTAAAGCTATTGTTTTGACTTGTCAGGCCTTGCTTGAATTGATAATCATTTGTTGCTGATAAAAGGCCCGTTTCTTTGTCAAAATATAGTACTTGTCCATCAACAACGGTGGTAAAGTTTTCTTTGCCTGTCCATTGTCATCAATATAGTATGTTTTCCCGTCAATTGTTTGGATATTTTTGGAATGATATTGATTTGAATCTTTTTTATTTCAGACTGATTATTTTCCTTTACTGGTGCCGTGCTGCTTCCATGATCTTCTGTTGGCGCTTTTACAGATACTGAAGTGTCATTTTTAGTAACAGCATCATTATCTTTTTGATTGTTAGCCAGCTGGTTGTTAGTAGTATCAGTGTTTGGCTGATTATTTGAATTAGTCGTGGATTGACCAGTTGTAGGTAATACATCAGTAGGTGTTTTAACAGGTGCATTAACTGCAAGGCTGTCCTTTGTCTGTACTGTATTAGCATTACTATCAGTATTTTTGTTTTGATTAGCTACAGAATTGTTTGAATCCTGAATAGTTTTTTATCATTACTGACTGGTACTGCAGTTTGAGCTGATAAATCGTTTGAAACTGGCTGAGTTAAAGTGTTATCTTGAACACGATCTGTTGCTCCCTTTGTTTGATTCGATGAAACAGAAACATTTTGGTCAGTATTTGATATTTTTTTAGTTGCAGCAACAGGAGCGTCTTGCAACGTATTCTTGGCTTTTTTTACTGCAACATAGTGTGTCGTATCAGCACTAACTTGCTGTACAGACATGCCTAAACCGATAATCAGCGACATCCCAGCAGTAACCCATAATTTTCCTGATTTGTATAATTTTTTTCGGCACGTTGTTTCTTGATTTTTCATTTTCATTTTCCTCCAAAACCTTATTCATTATTTTTGATCATCTTAGGTTGACAGACCTTTAATTGACACAAACAACCTTTTCAATATACACTAATAAAATAATGATTTTTATAATATGCATAAATGAATATTATAAATAAGGGGGGAATAATGTTAATTCAAAGTAATGCAATTATTAGAAAAACAAGAAAATCAAGAGGCATTTCGCAAAAAGAATTGGGACAATTAATAGGTTCTCAGTCTATGATATCTCGAATTGAAAACGGTCTCACATCACCTACTGATCGTGCACTTCAACAAATTTGTGATATTTTAAACGTACCTATTGTTGATTATTTTGATACTGTTTTTGATAAAAAAACAATTTATCTTTATTAAAATCGGAATTAGAGCAAGCATATCTTGATCAAAATAAAATTAAACTCAAAAAAATCTGTGAGTCGATAAAAATAATGTCTGCCCATCGCCCAAATGATGTTGCTTTACGTCACTTCTTTTTGATGACAAAATCTACAATGTATCATTTAGATTTTAATATAGCATCAGCATCTATACAACAGGAAATCATAGATTATTTCTTTGGCATTGAGAACTGGCAATATTATGATCTTTGCCTGTTTTTTTTGTTGCTAATATGATAAGCGTTGAACATATACAACCCTATGTTACAGACATTATTGAACAATACGTTCAAAAAATCATGTCTCAAAATACTGCTCGTATGGTAGCTCCAGTATTAATTATGATTTTAGAAGCTTCTATTGTGCAACATCAATATCATCTAACGAGTGAATTATTAGGTAAAATTGCACCTTTGACATTTTATCAACAGAATTTTGAATTTCAAACTTGGTTATTATTTTGGGAAGGTATTTTTGAAAATGATGTACAAAAAATTGATGATGCTTATGGCATTACACACCGCCTTCACATTAACACAACTAAATTATTATTTGACCATATATTGACACACTATCAAATTGAAAAATAGTTATCAATTGAAAACCCTCGAATTGGACATAATCCAAATTTCGAGGGTTTTCAATATTTTATCATGTAATTATTATTCAACAGCTTAATTTATGATGTTATACCTTAAATAAGGTTGGTTGAATACGTTTTAAAATTTCAAGAATAATTGTTGGTACTAATGACAATACAAAAATAGTTATCCAGTGCCCTACTGAAACGGCTGTCAATCCAAACAAGACTTGTGTCGCAGGCAATAGTGCAACTACCAGCGTAATAATAGTTGCTAATATAGCCATATTTACTAAACCTGGATTGGCGTTATATTTAATCGAAAATAACGATTTTTCTGAACGGATATTAAAAACATGAATGATAGACGTCATCGATAAGACTATAAATGCCAATGTTTGACCAATTTGTTCATTTGGTGCTAAGCCACCAAAAACAACATTTTGGCCAATCCAAATCGCTATCAAGGTTACAATTGCAAATAACGCCGCATTGATCGCTATTTGACGACCGAGCCCTTGTGCAAATAAGTTAGTTTTTTTAGGCATTGGTGGTTCATTCATAACATTTGTTAGTATCGGCTCACGACTTAAAGCAAATCCTGGTAAGCCATCAGACACCAAATTAATGAACAATAAGTGAACTGGTAGCAATGGTGATCCCCATCCTAGCAGCATTGCAATCAAAATC
>AEMJ01000461.1 GCA_000166735.2 Leuconostoc inhae KCTC 3774
GGTTTCATCTTCTTGCAATGCTTTGGTCATTGGTGTATCGATATATCCTGGCGCAATGGCATTGACTTGAATATTATGAACTGCTAAGGCATCTGCGTAAGCTTTAGTTAGACCAACAACGCCATGTTTACTAGCCGTATAGGGGAAAATAAACTTCCCGGCACGATAAGACTGCATCGAGCCAATGTTGATAATTTTTCCGCCGCCATTTTCAGACATTAGCAGTGCCGCAGCTTTAGAGATATGATATACAGCATTTAAATTCAAATTAATCACTGCATCCCAATCCTCATCTGGAAATTTTTGCCATTCATGACGCTTTTGCATGCCTGCATTATTAACGAGAATGTCTAATGTCTGACTGCTATTTTTTATAAAATTTATAATTTGATCTGCTGCATCTTTTTTTGTGATGTCCAACTTGAGAAAATCAACGGTCCGCCCATAGGATTCAACAATGTGTTTTGTCTCTGCCCAACCACTTTCATCACGCGAGACAACTAAAATATTAGCGCCGACTGAACTTAATGCTTCAGAGTAGTATCGTCCAAGACCAGATGCACCACCCGTAATTAAAGCTGTTTTTCCAGTGAGACTAAAAGTATTAATTGAAAAATTTTCTGTTGTCATGTTGTTTTCTTCCTTAAATTAAAAATGTTGTTTTTTACGAAAGCGCTTACGTAAAATATATTATACCTGTATAGTACTACTATAAAAATTAATGTGCAAGTATAGACTTTTTAAAAGAAAGCGCTTACAATATAAATATGACGTAACCGCTTACGTAAAATTTGGAGGAATTGAATTATGCCATTATTAATAACATTAGTATTTATCATTTTATTGATATTCATGATTGTTAAATTAAAGCTAAATACGTACATAGCATTATTGCTAACAGCAGTTCTGCTGGCTGTGTCTTTAGGCATTCCAACAGAAAAAATACCTGCTGTCATCGAAGCCGGTATTGGTTCTCAATTAGGTCATTTGGCCATTGTCTTTGCTTTAGGTGCCATGATAGGTAAACTAGTTTCAGACACTGGTGGGGGATATCGCATTGCACAAACCTTAATAAAAAGGTTTGGCGTTAAACAGATTCAAATTGCCGTAGTTATTGCTTCGTTCATTGTTGGTATCGCACTTTTCTTTGAAGTAGGGTTGGTCGTTTTGTTACCTATTTTATTTGTTATTGCAAATGAGTTGAAGATACCATTGCTGTATTTGGGTATACCAATGGCTGCTACATTAAATACAGCACATGCTTTCTTACCACCACATCCTGGTCCAACAGCAATTACAGCAATTTTCAATGCAAATATTGGCCAAGTATTGCTCATTGGTATCGTTGTATCAATTCCAACAATTATAATTGCTGGACCACTTTTTAACTGGTTTTTGCAAAAAGTATATCCTTCAGCTTATCACAAGACGCTGCCAAATATATTTGGCGATTTAAAAGAATTTGATATTGATGAGACACCAGGGGTTGGTATTAGTATTTTGACATCGATGATGCCTGTTATTTTAATCGGAGTGAGCACGATTGTGCAGTCACTGTTGGCTGGTAAAAGTGTCCTAAAAACAGCAGTAACATTCGTAGGCAGCCCAGACATTGCTATGATTTTATCTCTGTTGTTTGCCTTGTACACTATGGGTATTAGACGTAAGCAAACTCTTGACCGGTTGAGTGGCAGTTTAACCGATTCTGTTAAACAAATCGCCATGATGCTCTTGATTATTGGCGGTGGCGGTGCTTTGAAGGAAGTTCTTGTTCAGGGCGGCATTGCAAACTATGTTTCTCAAATTTTTGCTACGAGTAATCTATCACCAATATTTGCCGCATGGTTAATCACTGCTATTTTAAGAGTTAGTCTTGGATCATCAACAGTTGCAGGTATAACGGGTGCTGGATTGGTATTACCTATGGTTCAGGCTTCGGGTGTGAATCCAGCTTTGATGGTATTAGCGGTTGGCGCCGGATCTGTATTTGCAGATCATGTTAACGATGCAGGATTCTGGATGATTAAAGAGTACTTTGGCTTATCTTTGAAAGAAACATTACTATCATGGACAACATTAACAAGTGTCTTATCTGTCTCAGGTTTAATCTCCGTTTGGTTAGCTTCATTCTTGTTCTAGAGATGAGTTACGCCCCCATAGAATAGATGTAGTCGATCAGATATTTGACATTTTGAGGATGCTATTAATTTTATATTAGAAAGGGTAAAAACGATGAGATTAAATTGGGCAATAATTGGCACTGGCACGATAGCTAATGAAATGGCGACATCATTTTTGAAGAAAAATAAAAATATTTATGCAGTATGCGGACGTAATATTGACAAAATGCAACAATTCGCTGATAAATATCATATAGAAAAACAATTTATAAAGTTAGAAGCACTTCTTTCAGATGAGCACGTTGACGCAGTATATATTGCGACGCCACATAATACTCATTTTGAGATAACGAAGCAGGCTTTACTACATGATAAGCATGTGTTGATAGAAAAAGCTATTGTTGTCAATCGAGATGAGTTAAATGAGCTCAATAATATAGCTTATAATCGAAACTTAATGATCATGGAAGCTATGACTCTATTGCACATGCCGCTCATTAAAAAAGTTAAATCACTAGTAACAGCAGGTGCATTAGGAGATATAAAGACCATTAATGTTACTTTCGGCAGTCACAAACCTTACGATGTTAAAAATAGATTTTTTAACCCTGACTTAGCCGGTGGTGCGCTACTTGATATTGGTGGCTATGCATTTACAGCAGCCCGCTATTTTATGTCGGAGCAACCAAACAATATGAGTTCTTTCGTCAATTATTTTGAAACAGGAGTAGATGAGCAATCAGCAACAATTATAAGTAATTCAAAAAATGAATTAGCTACTGTTTCTTTATCAATGCAGGCAAAACAGCCCAAAGCATTAACAATTTCAGGAACAAAAGGATATATTCGTGTCCTGGAATTTCCCCGTGCGCAAGAAGCAACTTGGTATCATACGGAAACAAAGACGTGTGAGGTGATTATAGGCGGAAATACGGAGGATGCACTAGTATATGAAGTTGAAGATTTTGAGAATGCGATTGAAAATCCAAATCAAATTAAGGTTTATAATGACATGACTGCCGATGTATTTAGTATTTTCCAGACTATTCAAACTAAATGGCAATCAAATAATTAGGGACAATTTTTGTTTTTTGTCTGCAATCGCCATCGGCCAAAATAAACCATATCCTTATTCTAAAAATGGCAGTTATCTGTTTTTTTAAATCAAACCCGATTAGTTATATTTTCTACGACTAATCGGGTTTTACTATGTTTTTTAATAGAAACGACATGATTTAGTTTGGTATGGTTTTAATGACAGAGGATTCATGAGATGATAAACTATAAGACTAAGCTGCAGCTCTTTTATATGGATGTTGTAGACAATTACTATTAAAGTCGTGAGTAATCACTCAAAAGGAGAATGACTATGCAAACTGTCATTAGTGTAGAAAAAGTTTCAAAATCCTTCGGAAATCAACAAGTTCTAAAAAATATTGACATGCTGCTCAAAAAAGGAGAAATCATTGGGTTAATCGGTCCTTCAGGTTCAGGAAAATCCACTTTAATAAACATTGCCCTAGGTGTTGAAAGAGCAGATTCAGGATTGACCACAATATTTGGAGAAAAAATGCCAAATAGAATGCTTCTAGGTAAATTAGGGTATATGGCACAATCAGATTCATTATATGAAAGTTTAACTGCAAAAGAAAATATTGAATTTTTTGCTGAGATGAAAGGCGTTGACAAAAAGTTATTAATACAAGAGATAACACGTGTTGCTAAAATAGTTTCCTTGGAAAACTATTTAGATAAAAGAGTATCTGGCTTCTCTGGTGGCATGAAGAGGCGTTTATCTTTGGCTATAGCTTTAATTTCTGATCCCGGATTATTGATTTTAGATGAGCCAACTGTAGGAAGTGATCCAGCTTTACGGTTACAAATATGGCAAGAACTCCATCGTATGCGCGATGAAGGCCATGCTATTTTAGTGACAACACACGTTATGGATGAAGCTGAGTTAGTTGATCGTGTGGCGCTGTTATTAGGTGGCGAATTAATAGCCAACGATTCACCTCAAAACTTAGAGAGCCAGTATCATGTTGATAGCATAGAAAAAGTATTTTTGAAAGCTGAAGGTGAGTTAAAATGAGGAGAACAATAGCTATTTCAAAACGAATATTTTTAGAATTAATAAGAGATAAGAGAACTTTAGCTATGCTATTTTTAGCGCCTGTATTAATATTGACACTGCTAAATTATGTTTTTTCAATTAATACTAGTACATCTGTAAATATAGGTGTTGTTAATGTGCAAAGGTCTATGAAATCTACTATTAATGATGTTAAACATGTTAATGTAAAGGAATATGATAATAAAAAAGAAGCTAAAAAAGCGTTAGATAATCAAAAAGTAGATGCAATTTTCGAAGAAAATCAACATGATGATTATAGTGTGTTGTACGCAAACACTTCTGCCTCAAAAACTGCGATGATTAGGCGTATTTTGAGCGCTTCATTTACTCAAGAAAAACTTTTCAAATGGCTGATACGCTTAAACAAATGACAGAAAAACTTGGCATGAATTCTGATAATAAAAATACTACTAATGGTGTTAATTTAAAAGAGTCATATAACTACGGCAATAAAAATACAACTTATTTTTCATCAATAATGCCAATATTTATGGGATTTTTTGTTTTCCTATTTGTCTTTTTGATTTCAGGCATGTCTTTACTCAAAGAACGTACTTCAGGCACACTGGGTAGGTTACTCGCCACACCGGTTAAAAGATCAGAAATAGTTTTTGGATATATTTTGAGTTATAGTTTAGTGGCTATTATTCAAACAACGATAATTGTATTTTTCACCATTTATGTATTAAATGTCCAAGTAACAGGCTCGATACTCAATGTATTCATAATTAATCTATTGCTGGCTTTAGTTGCATTAACTTTTGGATTACTACTATCAACATTGGCAAATTCAGAATTTCAAATGATGCAATTTATTCCTATTATTGTTGTGCCACAAATTATTTTTTCAGGAATTATACCATTAGATTCTATGGCAACCTGGGCACAATGGATTGGCAACATATTGCCAATGAAGTACGCTTCAAATGCAATGACTGATGTTATTTTGTATGGGAAAAGTTTTGCAAATATTTTACCTGAACTTTTGATGCTAATTATATTTATAGTTGTCTTACTCGTGGCCAATGTTTTTGGACTGCGTCGTTATCGTAAGGTATAATAAATAATTAATGTTAAAAGAAAAATGGTGATCTATGATGGCTTTAAATCTAACAAAAGGTGACGAAATTAGAATTATATCTCCCAGTTCCTCAATAAAGAGAGTTGGTGGTTTTAAGGACAATTTAATTGCAAAAAAACGATTAGAGAACTTAGGATTTAAAGTAACTTTCGGGAAACATATTCTTGAAAACGATGCGTTCTATTCTAGTAGTATATCATCGCGAGTTTCGGACTTTCACGATGCATTCGGTGACAAAAATGTTAAAGCAATTATGACTACCATCGGCGGGTTGAATTCGAACGAATTATTGCCACATATTGATTGGAATGTTGTGCGTTTGAATCCAAAAATGTTTTTTGGGTATTCGGATACAACTAGTCTACATAACGCAATTCGTGCAATGACAAATGAGGTTACTTATTATGGACCATGTTACTCTTCATTCAAGATGGATGATTTACAAAAATATCAAACAACAGAGTGGTTAAAGGCAGCATTAAATAGTTCATTTGAATTAAAACCTAGTAATGTTTGGATTAGTGATTTGTGGTTTGACAAGTCATTGGCACGTAATCCAATGGCAAATAAATGGAAAGTGTATACTAATGGTCAAGCGACAGGTATCTCAACTGGTGGCAATAGTCAGACATACTGTTTACAAGCAGGAACAAAATTTTTTCCGAAAACACAAAGTCCAATTGTTTTTATTGAACAAGCAGAAGATGGAGACCCACTTGAGTTTTCTCGTGAGTTAGCTCAGATATTACAAATACACACTGATATAAAGGCACTTGTAATAGGCAGATTTCCTACTGTTAATGAAATGAGTGAACAGAAACTTCGAGTTATTTTAGATAAGTTTTTAATCTTAAAAACAATACCAGTAATATATGATTTAGATTTTGGACATACTCAACCAATATTCACCGTGCCATTGGGCCAAAATATCATGGTTACTGCAAGTAGCAGTGATAAAATTAAGGTTAACGTACAAGAAATATAGTTTTTTAAGCAAAGTTGCTATATTTTATTTTTACAGCAATTTGGCTCATTATTGAGGACTAGGTTACAAAGTTAGCATGAATATGTGTTGGCTTTTTTATTTGTAATTAAATCCAATGAATAGGATATATAAATCAGCTTGCAGGAAGAGCGTAAACTTAAAAGCATAGAGATTGGAACAGACGTTGAAACACGTTTGTAACAATCGAAGTGCTTTTTTTAAATCTTATTCCTTTTAAATATTAAGAAAGTATTAAGGTAAGAAAAATGCACAAAAAAACCAATTTCACAAACATTAAAGAAATGAAAGTAAAATTGGTTTTCGTACATTGACTGATGAATAAAATGAAATTGCACAAAGGCAATCAATTTATACGCAATCAATATAAACCTAGCAAGTTATATTATACCGTATATTGTTTGAATTTGTGTCATGGCTAAAATATCTTAATATTTTGGTTCGGAAGTAAAGAGAGAGTTTGTCTAAACATGAGCATCAGAATTTGTGCTTATTGGCTTTCGTTATGTAGCTCTAAAGAGTCTATGCTTTTCTTGATTGGCAATTAAGAATATAGCTATCATGCTGTTTAGAGAGATACCTTAATAAAGTATCCGCAGTGTTTATTCCTGTGAGCCACAGTTTAGCAGAACTGTTTTTATTGTCAGTAAAAACATCGTTGCATTGATTTAAAACATGTCTATAAGACATATAAAACTGAATAAAATTCAAAAATGTTGTTTTAGAAAATATATGTTATAATGAGTGTATGAAAAAGAGCCACAGCACAAACTATGGCTCCTAGCAAACCCGTTTTCGGCGGTGGCTAAGTTTTAGTTATTGGAAATAACCGTGACTCTCCAAAGTTCGACGGTTATTTTTTCTGCTAATTTTTTCTATTAGTAGAACTACAAACGTTAGTAAACTGATGATAAAGATACCAAAAGCTAGTAACGTTTGCAGTGTGTCCGAAAGGGACATCAGGCATTTCCTTTCCTAGAATCTGGGTTTATAGTGATTACACCATAAGCACCACCTCCGTTCGGGATAGCCACCGTCTTAACTTGTTTGCTTCATCTAGTATAACATATGTAAAAACACTAAAAATCGGGTAACAATTGTGAACAAAACTTACTTCGCTTTTTTCTTTATAAGTTAGGCAATTAGTGTTCTTTGATTATTATGATTAGTGGCATGATTTTAGCATATAGTGTCAAATCAAGCCTTTTAACTTAATTAGTCGAAGTTGTAATTATCCTAAAATGATTGATTTTCAGATTCAACTTTTATACAATCGTGTTATGCTTAATTTCAATAGTGTTAAAAACAAAATGATTCTTCTAATTTTTAGCTTCATAATATTTAACGTTATTGAATATTATGGTGGAGACTTTGTCGTAGGACTAGTGAACAATGTTCCCACAGGTGATTTAAGACTAGATGTCATGTTAAACGATGCGGCATTTAAAGTGTTTGAATTATTCCTAGCTGTAATACTAGGTTTTATTTTACCTGTTCCTAAATATTTCAAAATTATATTTTCAAGACGAACGGTAAGATGGCTCATTATTTTATTGATTAGTTCAATACTATTGAGCATTTTCAATCCAGAACATTTCTGGGAAGCTTTATTTATCGGATCGGCTGCTGCCTTTCCAGAAGAATTCATTTTTAGAGGAATTTTTTTAGGATATTTGTTGAAAACATTTAAATCAAGTAAGTACGGCGTGATTATCAGTCTAGTCATCTCAACAGTATTATTCTCTGTTTACCATTTTGGTAATATTTCAAACCAAAATATTGAGGCAACCATACTTCAAATGTTTGGTGTGGCAGGCATTGGGTTCATGTTGGGGTGTCTTTATGTTAAGACTGGTAGCTTACTAATTCCTATGATGGCTCATTTCTTTTTTGATTTTTTTGTGACTATTATGAATGGCATGCAAGTCTCCTATAAAACACAACAGTTTGATCCAAGTACGATTTCCGCCGTTATTTTACAATTTTTAATTTTTTACTTATAGGAATAATGATTTTAAAAGCAAAACATTCTGGCGGTTGGAGATTAACTAGGCTTATGTACTCTGAAAAATGGCAACAAGTGATATTAACTTTTAAACATGTGGCCTAAATATCAATATTGTTAAAATTATAATGACTAGAGCAAAAATGGAAAAATCTGTTTTTGTTTTTATTTCAAATTATCAAAGTAGAGCGCTTTTAAAAAGCAATAAGTTAACACCAGATTATTCAATTACAGGATCATGAATAAATTCAATGAGGGATAAAGTTGCTACTTTTACTAGGGAAAAGCATATTTTGATTGACTTTTCGTGGCATAATAGAAGAATAAGATTATTAGCATTTTTTGATGATTAAAAGTTATGCAATATTAAATTAAGGATCCTTCAACCATGCCATCAGAATCAACAATTGAAAATCAATTTATTCATATTTTAAGCGAGCAAGAGAATCAATGGCGATATAGACCAGAACTAAAAACAGAAGCTGATCTTTGGGATAATTTTAGAAACCATCTTAATCGTTTGAATACTGCTTTGTTAGAAGGTGACCTCCTAACTGATGTCGAGTTTGATCGTGTAAGAGTTGAATTTTTGCGTTTAACCAGTTCACCTTTTTTAGCTTCACAATGGTTGCGAGGTGAAAATGGTGTTGCTCAAATACTGTTAGAACGAGAAACAGGTGAGCGGATTAGTCTTGAGGTATTTCGCAATAAAGATATTGCCGGTGGCACCTCAGCGTATGAGGTTGTTAACCAGATTGTGCCAGATACTGAACGCAGCACTAGAGGTGATGTGACACTGTTAATTAATGGTTTACCCATTATTCATATTGAACTAAAAAAGAATCTGCAAAAGATGGTTACATGCAAGCTTATCATCAGATTCAGCGGTATGCTCAAGATGGTTTCTTTAACGGTATTTATGCGGCAACGCAACTCTTCGTTGTTTCGAACAAGGTTGATACACGATATTTTGCTCGTCCCAGTGAAGATACTGATGCCGCTTATCAGCGAATGGCTAAGTTTTTGTTCAATTGGCGTACAGAAGAAAACGTACCGGTTCCTGATTTGTTTGATTTTGCTCGTATTGTTTTGAGAATACCTGATGCCCATGAATTAATTAGTCAATATACGATTTTGGTTGATGATCAGAAAACCAAAAGTTTTGATGGTTCTTCGACCATATCAAATTCATGCCATTCGTAAAATTAGAAAACAAGCCGCGCTGCATGAAGGTGGTTTCATTTGGCATGCGACTGGTTCTGGTAAAACCATTACCAGTTTTGTGGCTACAAAGTTGTTAGCGCAGAACGCAATTGGCGTTGACCGCACAATAATGGTGGTTGATCGTAATGATTTAGATTCACAAACGCAAGATGAATTTACCAAGTTTGCTTCAGAATATCATACTGGTCAAACAACGGGGAACACCATCAATAATACTTTAATTGTTGGGATTAAAAATCAACATCAGTTAGCACAACAGTTGTTGTCCAAAAAGAATAACAACACGATTATGATTACAACCATTCAAAAGCTTTCAGCAGCGATGCGTTCCGCACAGGCAGAAAGTGAAGCCAGTGGTCATAACCAATTTGATCGTTTGCGAAAAGAGCATATTGTTTTCATAGTTGATGAAGCCCATCGTGCTGTTAGTGATGAAGAAATGCGTCGCATTAAAAAGATATTACCAAATTCAACGTGGTTTGGTTTGACAGGTACACCAATTTTTGAGGAAAACAAAAAGCAAGAAAATGGGACGTATGCCAGAACTACCGAACAGCAATATGGTCATCCACTACACTTTTATACAACAAAAAACGCCATGGATGATCAAGCGGTACTAGGATTTCAAGTGGAGTATCATTCATTATTACCTGAAGGTGATCAGGAGCAAATCGTTGCACGAGTCAATCATGACGATGTCCCTGATGCGTTGGTTGAACAAGAGCGCCTATTGCCAAATGAAATATACGAGACAGATGAACACATTCGTGCCATGTTGCTCAAAATATTTGATCGGCGCAGTCTGATTAAAAAGTTTAAGGTGCAAAATGGTTATCCAACCATGTCTGGCATCTTGACAACTCATTCTATTGCTCAAGCTAAAAGAATTTATGCTATGCTGCAGAAAATGAAGCACGAAGGAACATTGATAACGGGACGTCAATTTGATGAACGCCATCAACTCATAGATCCTGATTTTCCTCGAGTCGCAATTACTTTTTCGACAAATCCTGATCAACAAGACAAAAATCACACAGATGATGACTTACTTCGAATTATGGCTGAGTATTCAAAACAATATGATACACCAGCTTATACAGACGAAAAACGATATAACCAAAACATCAATAAACGTTTAGCACGAAAAGAAAAACAATATCAATCCGATGGTCAGTGGTTAGATTTAGTCATTGTTGTGGATCGCTTATTGACTGGTTTTGATTCACCAACAATTCAAACATTATATGTTGATCGTGAAATGAAGTATCAAAAATTATTACAGGCATTTTCTAGAACCAATCGTATTTACTCTGGTAAAGATGCAGGTATGATTGTGACTTTCCGTAAGCCAGAAACGATGAAAGAGAACGTTCAAGACACTTTTAGATTGTTTTCTAATGAAAATCAAAACTTTGAGGCATTAGTTCCCAAAGAATATAGCGAAGTAAGAAGCGAGTTTAATGATTTAGTTAATCAGTATTTCCAAGCAGAAGTTACTTTAGAAGAAAATCCCGGGCATTTACCAAGTATGATTGAGCAAGTTAAAGCCTATCAAAAGTTGGAAAATTCCTATAAGGCATTGAAGAGCTATGATGATTATGAAAATGAAGCCGATGATTTGGCACCGATTATCAATCAATTGCCAACCTTCCAAGGCAAAGCAGAAAATCTAAAGGCTGAGATTAAGCAGAAGATTGATGACGACGACAATGAGCAATTAGATATCGATCAATTATTAGCTGATATTGTATTTTCATCAACACAAAATGCAACTCATAAAGAAAACGTTGATAGTTTTATATTAATCAGTTACTCAAAGCGATTCAAGATAGAGAAGCAGGGGCACTAGCAAAGTTTGATAAAGAAATTTCCGCAAAAGACCCCTTAGTTCAACCTTTGTATCACGATTTAAAAACAAAGGTTCTTGAAAATGATAAGCAGGTTGATGTGGTTGCCTTAAAAGAAGCCGCCATTCAGGCACGTATATCAGAATTAACTGAAACTCAAGCAAATGAATTTGGGTTGTCTCTTGAATTTTTGCAATCGGCAGTCAACGAATATAGCAGTGATAAACAAGTAATTCCTTATTTATCTGATATATTAGATACAATGACTTTATCGAAAGCGGACTTTGAGTCTCAAACTGGTGAAAAATACCGTAAGCGTACCAAGATTATCGAACAACGTTTACGTGAACGTTTTGATCTGATTCAAAAGTGGAAAGAGGAATTATAATGGCAACAGGTTTAGAACAACAACTATGGGCAGCTGCAGATATTTTACGCGGTAAGATGGATGCGAGTGAATACAAAAATTATCTATTAGGATTAGTTTTCTATAAATATCTGTCTGATTCAGAATTACGAGAAGTTTATGAACAAGAAAATGGTCAAACGACTGATTTTCCAACACGTAGCATTCAATATCAAACATTGATGGATTGGTTTGAAGACGATTCAGAAGAATTAGCTGAAATTATTCAACTACAAAAAGGCTATTTCATCAAACCAAGTCAATTATTCTACACCTATCGTCAGCAAGCAGATCGTTATGAATTTAATTTAACGGACTTGCAGGCTGGCTTCAATGAATTAGAGCGACAAGGTGACCAGTTCAAAGGTTTGTTCGCAGATATTGATTTAAATTCAACCAAGTTGGGGTCGAATGCGCAACAACGTAATGTGACCATCACTGAAGTATTGCGTGCTTTGGATGAAATTGATTTATTTGAGCATGACGGTGATGTAATTGGTGATGCCTATGAATATTTGATTGGTCAATTTGCGGCGGGGGCAGGTAAGAAAGCGGGAGAATTTTATACGCCACAAGCAGTATCTCGCATCATTTCAGAAATTGCCGCAATTGGCCAAGAAGACCGTGCGCCATTTCATATTTATGATCCGACAATGGGATCAGGGTCTTTGATGTTAAACATTCGTCGTTATTTGTCTAACCCTAAGCAAATTCATTATCACGGTCAAGAACTGAATACCACAACTTATAACTTAGCACGCATGAACCTGATTTTACACGGTGTTGATCAAGATCGTATGAATCTAAATAATGGTGATACATTAGATGCGGATTGGCCAACAGAAGAGCCACATCAATTTGACGCCGTTGTGATGAATCCACCTTATTCGGCAAAATGGTCAGCAGCTGATAAGTTTTTATCAGACCAACGTTTTGAACGTTTTGGTAAACTGGCACCTAAGTCAAAAGCTGACTTCGCTTTCTTACTGCATGGTTTCTATCATTTGAAAGATAGTGGCACAATGGGCATTGTTTTGCCACACGGTGTATTGTTCCGTGGTGCAGCAGAAGGCACTATTCGTCAAGCATTACTTGAGATGGGCGCTATTGATGCAGTGATTGGTTTACCAGCTAACATCTTTTATGGCACAAGTATACCAACAACGGTCATTATTTTAAAAAAGAATCGCTCTAGTCGTGATGTTTTGTTTATTGATGCTTCACAAGATTTTGATAAGCAAAAGACACAAAATGTTCTGTCACCTAAACATATTCAAAAGATAGTTTCGGCTTATAAAGAACGGACTGATACTGAAAAGTATTCACATGTTGCAAGTTATGATGAAATTAAGGAAAATGATTTCAACTTAAACATTCCACGATATGTCGATACATTTGAAGATGAAGCACCTGTGGATTTGGTAAAAGTCAGTGATGAAATTTCAAAAATCGATCATGAGTGGTCAGAAAAGCAATCAGACTTGTTAGCGATGATGAACGAATTAGCAGTGAATAAGGAAAGTCAGTTAATCATTGAATCGACTAAGCGTATTTTGGCAGGTGGAGATCATGAGTAAGAAAACACCTCAAATTAGGTTTAAGGGTTTCACAGACGATTGGGAAGAGCGTAAGTTGGGGGAGATATTTAACTATGAGCAACCAACAAAATATATTGTCAAATCTACAGAGTATGATGACAATTTTAATACTCCTGTTTTAACAGCAGGTAAGAGTTTCTTATTGGGCTATACAGATGAAATTAGCGGGATTAAAAATGCTACCGTAGAAAATCCAGTTGTTATATTTGATGATTTTACAACTGGCTCTCATTATGTAGATTTCCCTTTTAAGATTAAGAGCTCCGCAATGAAATTACTTAGTTTGAATGATAATTCTGACAATTTCTATTTTATGTTTAATACATTGAAGAATATAAAATATGTACCTCAAAGTCATGAACGTCATTGGATTTCTAAATTTTCATCATTTGAAATCTATAAACCTAGTCAGGAAGAACAACAAAAGATCGGTTCATTCTTCAAACATTTAGATGACACTATCGCTCTTCATCAACGTAAGTTAGATTTACTCAAGGAACAGAAAAAAGGTTTCTTGCAAAAAATGTTCCCAAAAAATGGCTCAAGGGTTCCTGAATTGCGTTTTTCGGGATTTGCTGACGATTGGGAAGAGCGTAAGTTAGGAGAATTATCTAATATTGTGGGTGGTGGAACACCAAGTACATCGAACTCTGAATACTGGGACGGTGATATTGATTGGTATGCTCCAGCTGAAATTGGAGAACAAAGTTATGTTAGTAAAAGTAAAAAGACTATTACTGAGCTAGGTCTAAAGAAGAGTTCAGCTCGAATTTTACCAGTAGGAACCGTCCTATTTACTTCTCGTGCTGGTATCGGAAACACCGCTATATTAGCCAAAGAAGCTACAACTAATCAAGGGTTTCAATCAATTGTTCCTGATCAAAATAAACTTGATAGTTATTTTATTTTTTCAAGAACTAATGAGCTCAAGCGATATGGGGAAGTCACCGGTGCAGGATCTACCTTTGTTGAGGTTTCAGGTAAGCAAATGTCGAAAATGTCGATTATGGTACCTGAACTTTCAGAACAACAAAAAATCGGTTCATTCTTTAAACAGTTAGATGATACTATCGCTCTTCATCAACGCAAGTTAGATTTGCTCAAAGAACAGAAAAAAGGTTTCTTACAAAAAATGTTTGTCTCATGAGGAGAGACAATAAATAATTGAATATTATATTAAGTTCAGACAAATTAGTTTGGGCTTTTTTTATGGAAGTTGGTAGTCAATGAATAATTTAAACATAAATGCTAAATCTAAACACATGTTTAGCATAGATGATGAAAAATTGTTATCTACCGACATAGCGCTTATTAAATGGTTTAATGAGCGACAAGGTCTTATGGGTTTGCTCACAGAAGAAAACTACAAAGCGCCTAGTGAGTATATGCGTACTGAATATCATCAGTTAGAAAGGACGTTTAAACGATATTATGAGTGAAAAAGAAAATGCAGGAGATAAGAAAATATCCTTAGCTGTGCAAGGTAGTTGGTCAAACAAGCTATCAAGAGTACAATATGCACAACTAATTGAAGATTTACAACCTTTGCGTGATAAGTACGACATTACAGTGTCGGTAGATGCGAAACTTTAATTTAAAAAATAGGAGAATTTAGAAACATGGTTAAAGCAACAATTAACAATTTTGAGAGCCTAGCGCTTTCTGGTAAGACTTTAGGAAACTTGACTTATTCAACTCGCAAGAGTGTTGGTAAGCGAAGTGACACAGATACGGCTGTTGTCAATATTAACGGTAGTCTTGATACGCTTAACATTGAGCCACAGGCTGGTTTTGATTTTGGTATGAAGTCGAAGACACCACTTAAATTAGTGAATGGCAAGCTATTGGCAACCGAAGCTCGTAGTAATGGTCGGTCTGCTATTGTACAAGGTATTCAAGGTTCTTTGTTACCACTATCTGATCCTGCCACTGATGAATTTAGTGAAGATGATTATGATATGGTCTTTGTGACTGGTAAAGATAATAAGCCAGTTGGTCGTGTTCGTTCCAAAGATGCCTTTGATAGTCATGATTTAGAATTGTTTGATACTGAAGCCATTTTGAAACGTGATTATCGTGGTCAATTGCAACGTGATGAAGACACTGGCGAAACAACTATCACAGGGTATAGTCTTGACTTCACTCAAACTAAAAAGGGTGATGATGAAATTGGTCATCTTATCCGTATTATTTTGTCAAAAATGAATTTGAGCGTTTGCGCCCTAATTTGAAAGCCTATGGTAAGTATGTGCCACAAGGTTTGAAGTTAGCCTTTGTTGGTAATGAGACAACCAACTGGACGATTTACGCTGATACGCTTGTACCTTTGGAAGAAAAAGTGACTGAAAAGTCAGCACAAAATCAAAGCAAGGCAACGACTAATCAAACCGACAAAGCCAAAGGTTAATAGCTCAATAATATAGTAGAAAGGTTAAAGGCTGATTAAACAATTGGTCTTTTTTGGTTGTTACAATGGCACAGAAAATGATTTATTTTAGCTTTATGTTTGGGGTTTGGCTCATTTATGTTGGGTCTATGTTTCCAATATTTTTACTCTTTATGAGTTTGGGTCAATCTCTACATGTCGCTATGATAGTTGCCAGTGTTTTGACCCTTTTATTTATTATCGTTCAAAGAACCTTTAGAGGTCTACATTTAATCAATCAATTACAAAAGAATATTTTAGAGAAAGGGTAGGTTACTAAATTAGTAGCCATTTTTTATTTAAAAATTATGCAAAATTCAAAAACGTATAAATTATACAAATCTGGTAAGCTCTGGGTTGTTGGGGCTGTTGCAGTAGCTGGTGTTGCTGTGAGTTCTAATGTAACACATGTCAGTGCTGATACTGTACCAACAACTGATACTAGTACAGCACGA
>AEMJ01000460.1 GCA_000166735.2 Leuconostoc inhae KCTC 3774
GCCCTAATTTTGAATAAGAATGCGCAATAGTTTGTTGCTGTAATAGTTGTTCAAAGCCAAAGCTCGTAAATTGACTGCCCATATCAGTGTGCAAATAATCTGGTTTTGCGTGGTGCGATAAAGCGCGTTGTAACGTTGATACGACTAACTTTGTGTCCATCGTGGCACTAAGTTGATGGGCCAAAATTTTGTGGCTAGTTAGATCCAACACGGACGCAAGATACACCCATTGCCCATCAGTTAGTTTCAAATAAGTGATGTCCATGCTCCAAGCATTCACTGACGTGAGCTGTTTGATTAAATTTGGTCGTTGTTTGTAATCAACTGTCGTTGTTGGCTGTTGGAAGCGTTTGACCATCACAGAATAAATATCTGCTGCCTGCATCAAACGTCTAATACGCTTGATACCATGCTGTAAATGCAAGCCATCTAAGGCAATTTTCAAGCGTGGCGCACCATAGGCGCGGTAGTTTTTCTGCCAAATTTCAAGCAATAACTCTGTTAAAATGGCATCTTCACGTTGACGAGCCGGCTCATGATAATGCGTCCAATCAAAGTAGTACTTTTTGGAATAGCCAACATTTTCAGCACCGTGACTAGCTTAAAGCCTTTTCTTAAAAGGTTTTGAATGATTGGCAGATGGGTCTTACGCGTTACTTGTGATGTTCGCCTAGCAAAACGGCCGCAACTTTTAAAATTTCATTTTCTTCCTTAAGACGGTTATTTTCCTTTTGTAAGGTATTGAATTGCGCACGAGTGACCGGTTGACCCTGATCATCTGTGCCAATCACTTCAGCTTTTTTAACCCAACCCGTGACGGTTTGGACAGCTAAGTGGTATTCATTGGCCAATGAATTGGCCGAACGACCTTGGTTGTACAAGGTGACAATTGACGATTTAAATTCTGGGGTATATTTTTTCATAAAAAGCTCCTATATTATATTATCTCGGATTTCGTCCTAGAAAGAAAGTAGTCCGGAATTTCAGTATAGGAGCA
>AEMJ01000459.1 GCA_000166735.2 Leuconostoc inhae KCTC 3774
TGCTCCTAAGTCAATAGTTCGGACTCTTTTTTATCTAGGGCTGTTCGGTTAAGCGACTTGCTTGTCGCGATGCACAACACTGATACGTTCATCATTGTACCAGTCTAAATAGTTCGCAACAGCCAAAATTAAATGTGCCAGCGAGGTAAATCTGAATTGATAAATCATTTCTCGCTTTAAGAGTGAATGAAAACTCTCAATTTTAGCATTGTCATAAGGATG
>AEMJ01000458.1 GCA_000166735.2 Leuconostoc inhae KCTC 3774
CAACATGATTTCATTTAATATGGTAGATTATAAACTTAAATCAAATACTGCATAAAAAATTGCAGAAAATTCAATAGCACAAACCATAAATAATACGCAACTGATATTTATTTTATCATCTCGAATGTACAAGCCATTTTCTAACTGCTTTTGCAATATATTTAGCCCATAACCATTTTCCAAAAGCAACAACTCCCATCGAAACTACTAAGCTAGCAACTATTCCTGCTAACCAACCAAATGGGCCAAATATAACCCCTATCCATTTTGATAAGAATGATCCTATATTAGACAAAATATCCATAATTCCTGTAAACATAGTATGAACTATTGCGTAACTAGTCCCATCCTTTTCTCTAACAACACTACCATTAGATTTAGCATACTTAGAGTTATTTTTTTCATTATTTTTTATACTCCTCTTGGTCATCAGAAGTCCCTTGATTTATTTGGTGCATATCTTTTAAATCATCAAACACATCAATACCTGAACTGAGTACTCCTAGTCCTGCCATTCCAACCTTTATATGGGCTACTTTTTCTATAGACGGGTCAA
>AEMJ01000457.1 GCA_000166735.2 Leuconostoc inhae KCTC 3774
CCTTCAGCCGGCGTGTAAGTTGGTTCATTTGACAAGCGAAGATCTGTTTTTAAGTCATGCAACGTTTGTTGGCTGTCATCTGGTAATTGATAACCAGCAATACGTTCTGTTAATAAGTCGATACTTTGTGACAAATCACCAACAAGTTGGCGTTGCGGTACAAAATTATTATCAATTTGTACAGGCGTTGTATCCAATGCAACAATGTTTAAGTT
>AEMJ01000456.1 GCA_000166735.2 Leuconostoc inhae KCTC 3774
CAACTGCTTTTTGGCTTCATATAATGTTTGCGCTAAAATAGATAAATTGGATAGACCAAGGACATCAATTTTAAGCAATCCCAGTGCTTCAACTGGATTTTTTTCAAATTGTGTCAATAAGCGATCATCTGAGCCTGATTGGACTGGTAAAGTTTTAACCAATGACTCTAAACTCAACACGACACCAGCCGCATGCGTTGAATAATTACGTGGTAATCCCTCAATATGTTGTGCTACTTTAAGTAATAAATCCCCATTATCAATATCAGATAAAACAGTT
>AEMJ01000455.1 GCA_000166735.2 Leuconostoc inhae KCTC 3774
AATTCTATCAGGTATTCGTAAATGGTACGCTGATCCTGCCACGTTAGTTGGTAAGACGGTTGCTATTGTGGCTAATATGAAGCCACGTAAAATGGCTGGTGAATTATCAGAAGGCATGATTTTATCAGCTGAAAAAAATGATATTGTGACGGTGACTATTTTGCCGGATTCAATCGAACCTGGTTCGGGTATTGAATAAAGTTGTTATAAAATAATGTTAGATCAATCACAAAGATGAATGTTATTTCGTCGCTTAATAGCGGCTTTTAAACAATTGATGTGTAACAAAAACGTTGATTGATTAGGCATATCCGTTGTAATTTTGCAAGTGTGA
>AEMJ01000454.1 GCA_000166735.2 Leuconostoc inhae KCTC 3774
ATTGCCCTAAAAAGACCTGCCGAAGCAGGTTTTTATTTTAGTATTGCTTTATATTTTTTATAATGTAGCGAAGTGCAACAATGTACGGATCATGTTTGAAGTGAAACCGTATTCGTTGTCATACCAAGCAGAGATTTTAACCAATTGAGAACCGTTACCAGTAGTGATTTCAGTTTGTGTTGGATCAAATACTGTACCATGTGTGTCACCAATGATGTCAACTGATACTAGACCATCACCATTGTAACCAAATGACTCTGATTCGTACTTCTTCATTGCTGCATTAACTTCATCAACAGTTACTTCTTTTTCCAAAGTAGCTGTCAATTCAGTTACTGAACCATCGATAACAGGTACACGGAATGCATGTCCTTGCAAACGACCATCCAATTCAGGGATAACCAAGCCAATAGCCTTAGCAGCACCTGATGAATGTGGCAAAGTTGTGTTTGCAGCAGCACGGTTTTGTTGGCGCTTAGCAAAGCCTGACTTAGGTGCATCTTGCAAAGCTTGAGAAGCTGTGTAAGCATGAACTGTTGTCATTGTTCCGGCCTTAACACCGAATTCTTTGTTCAATGCATTAGCCATTGGTGCTAATGATTGCGTTGTGCATGAACCAGCAGAAACAATTGTGTCATTGGCAGTCAAGATGTCTTGGTTAACACCGTAGACAACTGTAGGAACAGCACCAGCTGGAGCTGAGACCAATACTTTTTTAGCACCAGCATCCAAATGGGCTTGTGACTTTTCGGCTGATGTGTAGAAACCAGTTGCTTCCAATACATAGTCAACACCATCGTTAGCAACCCATTTCAAGTCAGCAGCATTACGTTCTGCATAAACTGAGTAGTGCTTACCATTAACGATAATACCAGTATCATCTGATGAAACTTCAGCGTTCAAAGTACCGTGAATTGAGTCATACTTCAACAAGTATGCCAACATATCAGGGCTAGTCAAATCGTTGATTGCAACAACTTCAATATCTGAAGCCTTGTCTGATAATTCAAGAATACGACGGAAGGCCAAACGGCCAATACGTCCAAATCCGTTAATACCAATCTTAACAGTCATGTGTATAGATCCTCCAAAGATTTTGTTTTTGACTTTTGTCAACAACCATATTATAGCACAAAGTTAATGCTTGAGCGAACGCAAGTGATTGCTTTTTTTCAAAAA
>AEMJ01000453.1 GCA_000166735.2 Leuconostoc inhae KCTC 3774
TGCACTTGACAATTTACAGTAAACACGCCTAATCAATCAGCGTTTTTGTTACATACTAATCATTGAAGAACCTATATGACGCTACGAAAACAAAATCATCCTTGTGATGGTTTTAACATCATTTTGTGGCCTTTTCATACCACATATTGTCGTCCTCAAAAGTTACATAGATTTATTCAATACCTGACCCAGGCACAATTGAATCCGGTAAAATAGTCACTGTTACAATATCATTTTTTTCAGCTGATAAAATCATGCCCTCTGATAGTTCACCAGCCATTTTACGTGGTTTCATGTTTGCGACAATAGCTACCGTCTTGCCAACTAAGACAGCAGGATCAGCATACCATTTACGAATACCTGACAAAATTTGTCGTGACTTACCTGAACCATCATCAAGAGTGAACTTAAGCAACTTTTCTGATTTTTTCAACAATTTCACCTGCTATGATTTTAGCAGCTAAAATCTCAACTTTAGCAAAATCATCATACGTAATGAGTTCACGTGTTGGTTCATCTGTAACAGCAGTTTTCTTAGCTTCTTCTTTAACTGCACGACCTTTACCCTTTGTATCTTTTGACACGAGACTCGAAATAAAACGCACTTCTTCTTCAACGTCTTGGCGTGGAAAAATAGGTTCACCTTTCTTAACGACTGTCCCACCAGTTGGCAACTTACCAAATGTTAGCCCAGCAATACGCACACCATTTTCTGGATACTCAAAACCAAGCTGTTCGTAAATTTTCTTAGGTGCTTTAGTCAAAACAGGTTGCAATAGGACAGCGACCACACGTAATGCACCAGCCAAATGTGCCATGACATTTGATAACACTGCTTTTTGCGTGTCATCTTTGGCCAAAACCCATGGTTGCGTTTCATCGATATATTTATTGGCGCGTCGAATAATTGTCCATATATTTTCCAATGCATCTGCGGTTCGCATATCTTGAAAATTTTTATGATAATCAGTAATAGCGTCCTCAGAGGTGCGAACTAAAGCTTCATCAAAATCAGTCTTGCCAGTCCGCAATTCAGGGATCACACCGTTTTCATATTTATTAATCATGGCCACTGTACGGTTCAGTAAATTACCCAGATCGTTAGCTAAATCAAAATTAACTCGTGCTACAAAGTCTTCGGGTGTAAATACCCCATCATTGCCAAATGGCATGGCTCTTAATAAGTAGTATCTTACGGCGTCTAACCCATAACGTTCCTCAAGTACTTCAGGATAAATAACATTGCCCTTAGACTTTGACATTTTGCCATCTTTCATCACTAGCCAACCATGGCCAATAACTGATTTTGGTAATTCAATGCCCAGCGCATGTAACATGATAGGCCAATAAATTGTGTGAAAGCGTACAATTTCCTTACCAACTAATTGGACATTGGCTGGCCAAAACTTTTCAAACAAATCTGTATTTTCGGAATCATAACCTAACGCGGTAATATAATTAGATAATGCATCAATCCAAACATAGATAACATGTTTTTCGTCTCCAGGAACTGAGATTCCCCAATCTACAGCTGTACGCGTAACTGCCAAATCTTCCAATCCAGGCGCAATAAAGTTATTAATCATTTCATTCATGCGTGCTTCAGGTTGAATAAATTCTGGATGGGTTTTGTAATAATCAAGCAGCCAGTCTGCATATTTACTCATTTTGAAGAAGTACGCTTCTTCTTTAACTAACTCGACATCATGCCCAGAAGGCGCCTTACCGCCAATCATTTTATCATCTGCATCGCGATAAACTTCTGCCAACTGTGATTCAGTAAAATACTCTTCATCTGAAACAGAATACCAACCTTCATATTCTCCCTTATAAATATCACCATTTTCAAGTAATGTCGTGAATATTTTTTGAACAGCCTTTTCATGACGTTCTTCAGTTGTACGAATAAAGTCATCGTATGAAATATCCATCAGTTGCCAGAGATCTTTAATGCCTTTCGCCATACCATCCAAGTAATTGATTTCAGGTATGCCCTCAGCTTTTGCTTTTTGTTGAATTTTAAGTCCATGCTCGTCAGTTCCAGTCAAAAAATAAACATCTTCCCCTAACAAACGGTGATAGCGCGCAGCCGCATCAGCAAGCACCGTTGTATAGGTATTACCAAGCTGCAACTTTCCTGAAGGATAATAAATGGGTGTTGTAATATAGAAAGTTTTATCCTTCTGAACAGAAAACTGTTGTTCTGATTTTGAAAACTTATCGTAGATAACCGCTGAATCAGTGAGATTAGCAGTATTAAAAAGGACATTATTTGGTTCTGACATATGAGTCTCTCTTTCTGTCACGTGCTGAAATCACAACACATGTTCTTTGCCATATGAGGCGTGCTTTATAAGATAATTATAACGAATTTTAAACTATTTTCATAGTTTTTCTAAAGATATTAAAAATGTCACAAGCTGTTTTAGATACGATTAATCCTTTCACAACGACCTCAAAACTGATACAGTTAATCATGCATCTATAAATAATCAAAGGAGATTAATGACATGACACAACTCACAGAAATCACTAATTACATGCAACATGTACTCGCTAAAGACAACACGGGCCATAGTGTTGATCATATTAATCGTGTCGTTGCATTAGCCAATCAAATCTTGATTCACGAACCAAGTGCTAATCCATTTATTGTTCGTGCCGCTGCACTGTTGCACGATGTCTATGATGACAAGCTATTTACCACTGAAGCAGAAGCGTTAGCAGCAAAAAAAACTTAATAACTTTTTTGCAAGCTATTCAAGTTTCGCATGTAGAAATTACGGCAATAATTCAAATTATTGATAATATGTCATGGTCTAAATCAATTGAAGGAAATGCCGAACCACTCGATGTTAACGGTCAAATCGTGCAAGATGCCGACCGTTTGGAAGCCATGGGTGCCATTGCCATGACACGAGCGATTACTTATGGTGCGGTAAAAAATCGTGTCCTCTATGATCCCACTATTATGCCACGTACACCCAAAAGCAAAGCACAATACCGACAAGATGACAGTACGACCATTAATCATTTTTATGAAAAACTACTATTAATAAAAGATCATCTAAATACTGAAACCGCACGTCAAATTGCAATAAGTCGACACCAGTTCATGTTAGACTTTTTGGCACAGTTCAAAGCAGAATGGGACTTATTGAAGTAATGTCATTAACCAAGTTAGTAGGCGTGAATTCATGCATACTTGTTTTTATTTTTCGTTAAAAATGGTATGATTTTAAAAGATTTTAATGGAGAATAATATGGCAAGCAAACGTACTTACAAACGCAAAAAACAACCACAAAATAAAATTTTATCTTTGTTAATCTTAGTTGCTGTATTTGGTTTTATTTTTGGCAAAGTCAACAAAATCAGCAAAAAAATCTGAACCAACTTCAAAATATACCCAAGCAATCGCTGCTGATAATCAAGCGCTTTTAGATTTAAAATGGGATGGGACACTTAATGGCGATATTGTACATATCAACAATAATCAAGCTACTTTCACCGAATCTGAATTAAAGCAAACTTTCCCATCGCAAGCTTCAAAATGGCGGCCAGTTGATGGCCTCAGTTTGTCACCTTTAGATAACCAAGGACGATCACAGCAGGGTAATTTTATTGCTAGCAAAGCTAGTATTGACAAAGTGACTACCCGTCCTGATCGTATATCATACGATGTGCGCCCCTCTGGTTGGTTTATCAACGATAGATTCGATGGCACAAAATGGGTTGGTGGTTATCATGACAACCCCAATGTCAAATTAGGTAATGGCAAACAAGCACTTTGGAATAAATCTCATATTGTTGGTTATCAATTTTTCGGTATGCCAACCATGGTGACCGAAAACATGACAACTGGCACACGCGTACAAAATGCGTACCCTGGCCAGCTGGTGCCAGAAGATGATATTCGAAACGCGATCAGTAAACATCCAAACATTTCAATCAGAGGTCAAGTCACACCTCTTTATATTGACGATGATCGTCTCTCACGCGGTGTACATTATATGGCAAAATCTATTCAAGACAACGGGAAAACATTAAATCTAAACTATTGGATTTTCAACGTCCAACCAGGCATTCAAATTGACTATAAAACAGCAAAATTCAAAGTGTTAAATTCGGCTAAATAAAAATCTGACTGAAACTAATGTGTCCCCCGAAAGTTAAAGTAACTTTCGGACACATCAAGCATATCAGTCAGATTTTTTTATTGTTTAAAAGTCGTTGAACTTTATTTATTGATTATTCTTGAACTCATTTCTTTCAAACAAACAAATTGTACTTTAAAACGCGCTAGCTACACCAGCAATTAAAGTTACCAATATGATTAGTAGAATGAAGTCTAAGAAAGAAATAATTAAACCAGCGATCGCTGTTCCCTTAGGATTACGGAATAAGCCACCAATAGAAAGTGCTAAACCGACAAGCCAAACAATCCATCCCAATACAGGAATCCATGACAAGAAAAAGCCAACAATGGCGACGATTAAGCCAGCTAAACCAATACTATTTTTTCCACGACAACATTATTAATCACAACATGACTTGCACCATTTTGATTATTTTCAGACATTTTTATACACTCTCTTTTCATTATTACTTAACATTATTATCTTCTGATATTTTCTTTTGATCGGAATCAATTGACTCAACCTGCCATGCTTTATTGCGTTTGTCATAAACCATATGTGCAGTTAGTTCAAACGTTTGCGTTAAATCACCATATGAGTCGTTATCCTCATCAGTCGTATAGCGAAAATCAGTTTTTACTTGATAAACAGCATCTGCTGTTGTCAAACTTGTTTGTTTAACTGACTTAACATTTGGTGATTTAAACGAAACAGACTCTGCATTACGTTTGGCATCATGAAGATTGTGACGTATCATTTTTTTATAGTCTTGGTAAGCATTGTTATTAGCACCATTTTTAAACATAGCCAAGTTATCTGGATCCTGTTCTTGTGAAGCATATGACCCCAAAGCATCATACATTGAAGAAATTGTACTGTTGGCATCATCTTCTGTCAATAAATCATCTGCATTTAAATTGATACTTTCGCCATCATATAAATCCTTCAAACTTGTTTTACTTGTTCTAATGGTTTGGTCTCCAAAATTAGCTTGTACATAGGCTTTGGCACCTTTACTAACTGGCATATTTTTCACTGACAACAAGCCATCTTTTAGTGTGCCAACCTTTGTCTCGCCAATGTACAAATCACCTGAACTTAAATTTGAATTGACATCAAAACTAATCATTTCAATTGCCAAGTTAACATCTGTTGAACTATCAATTTTCCTTTCGTCACTGGTTGCGACATCTTGACCACTGATTTTACCAGTCGCATTAAATTGATATAATCCGCTAACTTGGTGCTTAAATGCCTTAGAATAACGATTAGAATTTGATTTTCCAATCGTTGTGCCATTCATTTTGAGCGTCATGCCTTTATTATTCGTTGACACATTAAAATCAACTGGCTTGACAGTTAATTGATATTTAGGGAAGACTAGGAAAGCATTCCCCGTACGTTTGAAAATAAAACCATCATCATTTTGTCCTGATAACATGAGGTTATAAATGTCTTTTTCTCGTTGATTGGACCATTTAGCACTGGCTATATTGTTAACAAAAGGAGATAAGGCGTCTTGATCGATTTTCTTCTTTGTATCTGACCAGACAAAATTCTTTGCGTATTGTGCTGCACTTTCAGACTTTAGCACTTTCAAAGTACGTTGCGCCGTTGCTGCTTTAGCATAATACTTAGTTCCCCAAGTCACCAAGGCAATTCCAATAGCAATAACCACTACACCAGTTGTTATTGCTATTTTTTTACCTTGAGACATTTTTTGTCTTGGGACTCTAGGAACAGGATTTGGTTCATTTTCGGTCTGCTTTATTGCTAATGGTGTGACACTGTTAAAGCCAGCACTTTTAGCTTGACGAACCTCTTCGAGGTTAGGTAAGCGACCATTAACTAATTCAAACTTATCACGCCATTTTTCCGCCAACGTGATTACAGGTTTTGCTGTTACTCGTTCTTCTTCACTCTGGTTAAATACTGAACTGCCTACCAAGACGAATCCATTCTTACTAGCTTCAGTAACTTCTTCTATTGTCGGGTTACGGTGATTTTTTGCTTTGAAATCAGCTAACCATTCTTTTTTCTGATCCATAATATACGCCTCACCAATTTCCTAAGGATTGCGTTAGATTTTGAAGTAGTGGCACGACAACAACACGTAATTCAATGAAAATCATAACGACACTTATAAACCACTGGAGCAAAAGTACCCATGCGGCATCAAACTTTCCTTGATTCAAATGCACTTCTGAGATTAAAAACTGTTGCGCTGCAACTAGTAAGGCCGCCCCAAAAATCAAAATAAAGCCAATGACAGTAAAAGAAGTAAAAAAGTATTAAAAATCGCGGATACGTTTTCCAACGATGAAGCTGATATAGAAGGAATTGGCACAACAAATGATAATATAGCACCAATAATATTAATCAAAGATAATGGTGCAAACCACTTTAAATACTTACATACCATTTGATTCATAGTAAAGTAGCGACGGTTAAGCAACAGCAAACCAGGTAATGCTGCTAGATAAAATACGGCAAAAATGATAGCAACGTAGAAAAATAGTTGCCAATTTAAAACACTTAACTGACTACGAATCTTGGTCAAATCTGTGCCATACGACGAATAACTATTTAGTGCAGCATTCATACCACGACGAATAACGTTTGAAAATGAAAATGCTCCAGTTAATGATGCGATAGCAAACGATACCCACAGAAATATATTACCAGATACATCATTTAACCGACTTGGCTGTGCAATAATTGGCTTAACCCAAGTCCAATAATTTCCAGCGTGTTGCTTGGCATTTGTGTAGACACGATTAGCATCTTCGGTAATAGCTACCTTAGATGTGTTATGTTCTTGTTTCTCTAATGTCACTTCTCCATTTTCAATTGCTGCCAATACCTCATCTGCTGTTGGTTGACGATCATTGATTAGTGCAAAATATTCTTGCCACTCTTTCTTTGTAGCCATGCATACTCTCCCTATTATATTTTTTCAGTAAAAATCCACTAATTTAAAAATTATAATATAAAAACAGTCTTTTTACTTAAATGTCCCTATGTCGGGGTACTTTTGATTAATAATTAAAAAGGACTTCAAAAATGCATATTTTGAAGTCCTTTGTTAATTTTTTATATTATGCATTAAACCGTTTATTTCTCAAATGTTTTGGTACATACAGCGACATACCTAGTAAACTAAATAAACTGATTAATAGTGCTTGATTGTTATGTTGCTGATTCTTTGCAGTTTGTGGCAGTAAACTAGCCTGTGTAGTAATGACTGGGTTAACTTGTTTTACTGGTACAAGTGTATTAATCTTGGGATGAAATGTAACATTCGTATATTGATTTTCAAATGACACACGATTCAATGCCTGTGTATTCGCATCATAAATGAAGTTATCATCGTGAGATGAGACGTTAGTCTTTTGAGATGTTGCATTACTATTAGAATTAGTAACGTGAGAGCTGTTTTTAGCTGTTTGAGATGAGTCCGTCCCTGTTGGTGTGTTATGACCAGTTTGATGACTTGGGGCTGAAGGCTTACCTGTATTGCCAGAATTAGGCTTTGAATGGTCTGGTGTTGATGGCTTAGCGTTGGCTGGGTTAATGGCATTTAAGTAAGCTTGACTGTCAGCTTGAGCCTTGGCATAGCTTTTAACGTTTGACGTCTTCAAATTGGCTAAAGCTTTGGCATTGGCTGAAACTAATTGGTTGTAAGCGTCAGTATTTTGAATCTCTAGTTGCTTGAGATTCTTGGCACCTTGGGCAGTCTTTGTTGCTAAATCAGCATCTAATTGCGCCTTTAAGTTTGCTAAAGCTGTATCCAAGTTTGTTGCAAAAGTTTTTGCATCTTGTGCCTGTTGTGCCTCAAAAGTAGCTAATTCAGTTGCTTGAACTTTGTCAAAGGCTGCCTTTTCAGTAGCTTTCTTATTCGCTAATTCTTCAGGTGACATATCCTTGATGCTTGAAATCTTGGCATCGTAGTTGTCTTTCAAATTAGCTAAGGTTTCAGCTAATTTTGTTGCGTTGGTATCATGCTTTGCTGTGGCGTCAGCCTTGATTTGAGCAATGGTATTCCCATAAATGGTTGCATTTTGAGAAATAGTTTTATCATGAGTTGATTTGATTTGAACAATAGCATCAGCAAAAGCTTGATTAATGCTGTCAATCGCTTTTTGATTCTTTGATTGTAAGTTTGATAATTGGGTTGCATTGTCAAACTTAACTTGGCTCAAGTTAGCTTGAGCGTCGGCTAGGGCTTGTTTGTTAGCCTGTGTATTACCGCCACGAGCAGCTTCAATTGTTTGTGTTGAAGTCGTTGCCATATCTGTTAATGGACCGGCATTGCCTGTCATGGATGCATTTTGGAAAATAACGACATATGGCCAATCACCAGTATTATCTTTTTGCATAGCAAAGCCCATGATTTGGTCATCCATCATGAAGTTCTGTAAATGACCGTTGCCGTGAGCGCCATCTTGATAAATCATAGCTGTAATGACATTCAAGATATTAACTTTGGCTGATAACATTGTTAAGTCTGAGAATGCAGATACGCCAATATTTTCTCCGGCAAACCATAATCCTTGAGCAGCATAGGCATTATCTGTTTTTGTTGTAACGTCACTACCTAAATAGGCAGTATGCTTGAAGCCAGCATTGGCTTCTTCACGAGCCTTGGCTGAAGCAATAACGGCTTTTTGGTTTTGTTCGGTCCAACGAACAGGAGGCATACCATGAGTAGTACGATATGAATTAACAAGAGTGACTGCATAATCAGCTAATTCAGTTTGTTGGGCATCTGTTGGTGCTCCCTTGATTTGAGCAGTGTTGTCATTTTCACCAAAATAATTATAGTAATCATAGTATCCAGCATCGTTAACATGACTGGCTGGAATCTTTGGGTCAGAAATTGAGGTTGGTAAATTGCCGACACTATTAATACTAGATGGTGCTTGAGAATTGTCTCGGTCATAGTTAGTATCATATGGATTGGCCGGAGTTGCAGCCTTGGCTGATGATTTATTAACATTAGCTTGTGCTGTATCAACATTCTTTTGAGCAGAAGCTTCTGTTGAAGCATTAGCTTGTTTTTGAGCTGATTCAGTCTTTGTATTGTCAGCTGTTTGTTTGGTAGAAGCTGAAGTTTGTTGTGTCTTAGCATCAGTTGTGCTTTGAGCCTGAATAGCATCGACAGTTTGATTGGCTGTTGTTTGGTCAGTCGTAGCCTTATCCGTTGCTTTTTGAGCATCCGAATCAATGGCTTTGTCTGCTGTGGCCGCATCATCTTGTGTTGCTTTGGTATCAGAATTATATTGATTTGTCGCAGTATCACGTTGTGCTTGGGCAGAACCAGATTCTTGAGCTTGTTGATTGGCGAAATCAGTTGCTGCTTGCTGTTGCTTGGCAACTTCAGCATCGTGAGCGACTTGAGTCGCTTGTGCTTGTTGTGCCTTGGCTGATTCATCAGCAGCTTGTTGGTCAGCTAACTTTTGAGCTGCAGCTTGCGCATCAGCTTGGTCTTTTGCAACTTGAGCAGCTTGAGCGTCAGCTAAAGCCTTGGCATTTGCTTGTTCAGTAGCAGCCTGTGCATCCGCATTAGCTTGAGCCTTGGCTTGTTCATCAGCTTTTTGTTGTGCTTGTAAATCAGCTAATTTTTGAGTTTCAGAATCCTTGGCCTTGTCAAAATCTGATTTTGGCGCTGTAACACCAGATTGAGATACAACGTCCGGTTGCTGATTGTCCTTAATTTCATCGGCACTAGCATTGATAGTAACTGATGAAATTGTTGCCGTAACTATTGTTGCTGTTGTTAAAGCAACTATCTGCTTATGTGATTTAACAGCATATCGCTCACTACGCGTTGTTGCACCATTATTATATTGACTCATTTAAATACTCTCCCTGTAGTATGTTACTTTTAGATATAACCATTCTTAAATCTCTAAATGTGCTACCTTGCTTTAGTAATACTTGACTGAACACCAATACTCTTTAAATATTTAACAACTTCTCTTGCTGTGTCATTATCCAATTCTTTAATATACACAACAGGTGTAGCTGTCACATACTTTAATGTTTGATCCTTCGTCATATTAAATAATTCACTAGAGACACTGACTAATTCTTCTTCAGATGTTTCTGGTACATATTCCAATTTGACACCAAATATATTCTGTGCATTCTCACGCTTTTTAATCTGATTAATTCTAATTAAATCACGAGCAAAACCGCTAGAATCAGCTAAATTTTGAATTGTTTGATGCTTAACATAATTACCAAAAAACTTAAATATTCCCATTGATATACGACCTTTTATCGATTTTTAATTGCATTAATATCACTGCCAATGGATGTAGTAGTTTTATTAATATTGTCAATTTGTGCAATTTGCGTAGCAATCATCGCATTTTGCGCTCCAATAGAGGTAGTTACTCTATTAAGTAAAATATTATTTTGCTCAGCATTCATCATTTGTTGCTTTTGATTATTAATGATTTCTTGTTGATTCTGTTCTTGGCGGAATCTATGTATTTCCGTATCATATTTGTTAATAGCTTCTTTCCAATTATCAGCTCGGCCACTATTTAGAATGTTATATAAAGCTGCTACAGCATATATATCTTTCATTTCAGGTAATAAAAAATCAAGACTGTCTATAAATGCATCACTTGATTGATAAATTTCTAATTCATTTTTCGCTTTAGATGCCAATTGACGATACTGTGCTACCTTCTCTTTAGCCAATGCTTTATCTTTTTTACCTGAACTATAATTGTAGGCATAATACGCCGCAAACCCACCACTGATAATACCCACGCCAATACCTAAAACAGAATATACTATGACATGAACTATCAAAAAGGCAGCAGCAGGTATTCCCCATTTCAAAACACCTTGAAATCCAACCGGCTTATTTAGCGTTTGATGCACACGACGATTAATTGTTGCTATTTGATCTTCTCGTTCTTTTTTATCCGACAACACTTGATAAGCTTGTGCTAGTAAGCCCATCAAATCAGTTTTAGAAAGTTCTGAATATTCCATAGGATATTTCTCCATTATTATAGTTTTGCTAGTCAAATTCTCTTACTCTAAAAATAATCAAGTAGAATAAGATACCTTTGTCATTATATTATTTAAATCGCGTTCATTCACAAAAGTCCCAAATTCGGGGCTTTTTTTCTAACACAATATACTAAAATGAATATTAAATATATCATTAAAAACTAGGGATTAGTAAATGACCAAATCAAATCAAGCCAAGCCAAGCCAAGCCAAGCCAAGCCAAGCCAAGCCAAGCCAAGCCAAGCCAAGCCAAGCCAAGCCAAGCCAAGCCAAGCCAAGCCAAGCCAAGCCAAGCCAAGCCAAGCCAAGCCAATTGGATACCATTTAAATGAAATACGCAAGAACAAGGGGATTAAATTATCATTACTTTTAGATTACATAAATACTTCTAATTCATCTTGGTATCGATATGTTAAGGGAGAAACGGACATTACAACGTTGCAGTTTCTTCATACAGTGCGTTACTTACGTACAACATTTTCTGAAGTTTCTCACATGAAAAGTATGGCGGATGATCATCTAAAGCTTTACGATACCCCATCATATTTGCCTGCCAAAATTAATTATCAAATACCTCTGCGCGAGTTCTATATAACGTATAATATTGAACGCCTAAAAATGGCTGTCAAACTCTATCGCCTAACATCGTCTTCATCATTTAATAACGATTTACCATTGGATTTAAAAAAGCCCTCAAAAGTGTGCTACTTGAGGGTGAGTATGGCTTAGAAGAAATTAATTTACTAGTACTATTAAAGTTAGAATTTAATAATGTCCTATTTCACGAATATGAATTCATTAATATTTTGCACAATCCCATCGCTACAATCAAGCGCAGTATTGATATCACAACATCAATTGGTGATTTATCTGCCGCGCAACAAAATGTCATTTTCTTTAACCAATCACTTGGCTTACGTTTTGCTTTTAGCGCCTTGACCAGTATTACTTCAGAACATAAAGCATCACAATATGCACCTCTATTATTTCAAGTGATTCAACTCAATGATCAAGTAGAATATCCATCATGGTCTCTATATAATTTTGCTTCGAAAAAACTCCTTGCGATTAGTGAACTCTATCTACTTGATAAACCAACCTATTCATCTGAAATTAATGCTTTTCGGCAAGCGCTCATAACACTTTATCCTAGCAAAACACATGCCGACTTGGAGAGTGTAAATTATGATCTATTGAAAAATAATATTTTTGAAACGACCGTTTCTACCGAAATGAAAAAAGCTTATCAACAGTATGTTGATAAGCTTGAAAATTAATTTTAGTTTTTAATTAGCTTAGATGACCATTTTTTATAATCATAGAACTAGAATGACCTGGGCCACCACGTTTAGAATCAAATAAATTAACTGCGGCATTAATAGCAGTTGGTGCTTCTCCTAAGCCAACTGCTATTAAATCTGCTTTCCCAATGTAGTGACTCGCATCCCCAATTGCAAATACACCATCAATACTCGTTTGCAGTTGCTGATTGACTGCAAAAACCTGATTATCTTGTACTGGTTTAATGTCCCAAGACGCAACGGTTTGGTTCTTTGATATGAAACCATAATTAATAATTAAATCATCAACAGAAATGACAGTTTCATCATACGGATCCTTAACCGGCGCCAAAGTAACAGCCAATTTACCATTCTTTTGTTTATTAATTGCCACAATTTTTTTGGTGTTTCCTTAATAACTGTACTGCTATTTAATGCGTTAACGCTTTGCTCCATCGCTCTAAACGTGTCCCGTCGATGAATAATTCGAGTTGATGCTGTCACGTCGTTCAACATCGTGGCCATATCAACAGCCGAATCACCACCACCAGCTATAGCAACATCATGATGCATAAAGTCTTGCTTGTTGGTCACAAAATAATGAACCCCCTGACCGACAAGTGAATCAGCACCATCTACTTGTATTTTGCGTGGTTCAAAAGATCCTTTCCCAGTTGTAAAAATCACCGTTTTAGCTTGAAAAGACGTACCATTGTCCGTCGTAATTGTGAATAACTCATTTTGTTTTTGCACGTTAGTCACAGTTGTATTCGTTTTAATCTCGACTGGAAATAACTGCAATTGTTGATATAATGAATCAATTAATTCTGAACCCTTAATACCCACAAATCCTGCAACATCTAGGATTACCTTTTCAGGATACAAGGCAGTCACTTGACCACCTAATGTGGGCAAACTTTCCACTAACACAGCTTTTGTATCACGTAGACCAGCATAAAAGGCAGCAAACATGCCTACCGGTCCGCCACCAATAATGGCTATATCATATAATTCCATAATGTTGTTGTATCAATGTCCAGTCCTCATCAGATGGGCACCTATACGTTTCCTTTCAGTCATAATTTTTTACTTTAATTATTATACCTTTTTAACCCTAAGTATGTTGCTAATCGGTATAATAGAATTATCATACTTAATGGAGGAAACGTGTTGTTCAGCGCTAAAGTTTACAAAGTGATAGCGCGCTACACACTGATTTGAATAATATGGCTCAGAAAAAAATGATTCTTGACCTAGACACCGGTATTGATGATGCACTTGCACTTGCCTATGCTGTCGGGGATCCAAATGTTGACCTCATTGGAATTATATCAAGTTATGGCAACACATTGATTGAAACAGCAGCTCAAAACTCATTGAATTTGTTGCACTTGCTTGGTGCTAACAACGTGCCAGTTTTTATTGGTGAAAGTCATTCATCAACCACCGATCATTTTGATGTCATGCCTATTTCACAACTCATTCATGGCAAAAATGGTATTGGTGAAGTCGTATTAGAAACTGCACCACGTCATGTTGAAACACAATCTGGTGTTGATTTTCTGATTGCCGCTGCTCATCAATACGCAGATGATTTAATCTTTATTCCTACCGGCCCACTCACTAATTTGGCAACTGCCATCAAAAAAGATCCTGCAGTCGCAACACTAATTGGCAACACAACCTTGATGGGCGGTGCACTGACAGTTCCTGGCAACGTGACACCATTCACCGAAGCTAATATTCACCAAGACCCAGAAGACGCTGACTACGCCTTTACACGTCAAAAAACTTAACGATGGTTGGTTTAGATGTCACATTGCGCACACTTTTAACTAAAAAGAAACAGCAGCTTGGCGTGCCTTAAATACAACAGCTGCTACTAAATTTGCTGAATTAATGGATTTCTACATTGATGCTTATGCCAATCTTGGTATTGATAAAAAAGGCGCTGCATTACACGATCCTCTAGCCGTTGCTGTGGGTATCGACGCCAGTTACGTTACCACTTTACCTCTAGCGATGCATGTCACATATGACCAAAAAAGCGGTGATTATGGTCGCACAATCGGTGACAAAGACAAGCTACTTGTACCAACGACAACACAAGTAGCCGTCTTAGTGGATACCGACCGTTTTGTCTCTGATTTTCAAACAATGATGCTCTCTGTTTTGAATAATTGATTAATAAGTACCAGCAAAAATGCAGCCAAACGTAGTATTTCAATACGTTTGGCTGCATTTTATGATTGTTCTTCAAAAAATTGTTGTCACGTCATTAAAATTATCAACACTAAAACTACCATCTTTATCAAGGTTAAATACTGCTACTGCACCATTTTTTGGTCGATTAGCTGTTTTTAAATGGCCATATTGTTGTGCCAAATTCCAAATTAATTGTCCATGTGTGACTAATAGAACAGTCGCATTCTCATCATAATTTTGTTGTAAATTTGCCAAGGATTGTCGCATTCTCTGCCAAAAATCAGTTGCATTTTCGCCAAGATGATCCGGATCAACAGCATAAATTGTATCCATAATTTTAGTCATATCAGCCTGACGTGCCAGGTCATCTGGTGTTTGTGAGTCAATACCCAACGCATTAGACGCTGCGCCCCACATGACTGTATTTTCTCCACCTTCAAAACTACCAAAAAAGAATTCACGCCAATCCGGAGTATAAGTCAACTGTGGTCTTTTGTGATTGTTTTCAGCCAAAATAAACTCCGCAGTATGGATTGCCCGTGATGTGTCTGATGATAGCGCGACATCAAAAGGAATATTTTTTAAACGTTTCCCAGCTGCCACACCGTCTTGTTCCCCTTTTTAGTTAACGGGGTATCTGCCCAACCTTGAACCTTATCAAGCATATTAAAAATTGTTTGTCCGTGACGAACTGCATAAATTTTCATGGCTTCTTCTCCCATATTTTAAACAATTGTAACACAATCTGATCATAATTTTTTAAACTTGCAAAACTTCGACTAACTACCTAGTGCATGATGCGATTGCTTTCAATACAGTGACTTCACTCGTAAAATCACCTTTTTGCAATGTGTCATATAGTCCAATGTTCATGAGTTCATCACCATAAAAGACATCACCAGTTGCGACATCCTCATATTTTTTTCTGGATCTAAATTAGCCAACTGTGTCGTCGTAAATTCAGGTTGTGCTTCTGCTAGGCCGGCATACCGAAATAACATGACATCATTTTTATCTGCTGAGGTAAACTGCCACGCTGTTAAGTTACCTTCATACGGGCTCTTCAACCGTGTGAAATCACCATATTGTAGCAATTGACGATGTGCTTTATAAAATTTAATTTGATCAGACACGATTGCTTTTTCGTTATCGGTCATTTCAGTTAAGTTCAACTCATAACCGAACACACCAGCCATGGCAACATCGCCACGCATTTTCAAGCTCGTTGAACGACCAGTTTGATGATTAGGTGCTGCAGAAACATGCGCTGTCATACTTGAAATTGGAAATGCCAAACTTGTGCCATATTGAATCTTCAATCGTGCATAAGCATCTGTGTTATCAGAGGTCCATGATTGTGGCATATAGTACAAAATACCAGCATCAAATCGACCACCACCACCTGAACAACCTTCAAATAAAATTTCTGGATAGCGCATTGTCAAACGATTCATTAAATTATATAATCCCAAAATATAACGATGCGAAATTTCACCTTGCTGGGCAGCTGGATAAGCAGCTGAATAAATTTCGGTCATATTACGATTCATGTCCCATTTGATATAGTCCACATCAACTTTATCTAAAATCCTCACCATTTGATCGTAAACATTATCGACTATTTCTTCACGACTAAAGTCGAGTACAAATTGATTTCGTGATGGTGTCTTGCCACGGTTTGGTACTTGCAACGCATAATCAGGATGTTGACGATACAAATCTGAATCTTCTGAGATCATTTCCGGTTCAAACCACAAACCAAATTGCATCTTATTATTATGCACACGATTAGCCAAATCATGTAGCCCGCCTTTTAGCTTATTAGCATATTCAAACCAATCACCTAGACTTGAATTATCATCGTCTCGATGACCAAACCAACCATCATCAAGAACAAACATTTCTACGCCAAGTGGTGCTGCACTATCAATAATTGTTTGAATTTTATTTTCATCAAATTCGAAATATGTTGCCTCCCAATTGTTAATCACAATTGGCCGTTGTGAATATTGATGTTGACCACGCGCAACACGTTCGCGTAATAATTTCGCAAATGTTTCAGACATACCGTTCAAACCATTACTTGAATAAACCATCAAAACTTCTGGTGTTTCAAAAGCTTTTTGTGGCTGTAACTGCCAATCGAAATTATACTCATTAATGCCGATAACCACACGTGTTTGATCTTGATAATCACGTTCCAGTGTAAATTGGTGATTACCAGAATAAACCAATTGTAAGCCAATTGCATTACCCTGAAACTCTGTCGTGTGCTTATTAACTAAAGCAATAAACGGATTCATAAAATGTGAACTTGAACCACGGCGACTTTCAAATTGTGTTACACCATGTGCGACGTTTTGACGCTCAATTTGACGTTCACGAACATGAGCTCCTGGTAAACTAATCACTTCAAGATCTTGTTTCGGTAGATCCATTTGCATAGAGGCTAACTTTTCGATATTAAAAATGGTTTCTGAGCGATTCACAATACGTGAATGACGAGCAATAACCGAACGGTCTCTATAAATTGTATATGATAATTCAATTTCAGCATTGAGTGTTTCATCAGCCAACGTAATAATTAATGTTTGTGATTCATCATCATCTAATACATACGCATGTGGAAAATTGTCATCTGCGGGTTTGCCCGCAACAATTTTATAATCCACATATCGAAAATCTGTTGTGCGTGCACCATTTTCAGATTTCAGGATAACTGCTGGCACACGGTAATCACCTGTGTTATTCCCAGAAAATTCTTGTGGCAGCGTATCTTTAGAGTACTCACGATCCAACGACCCAGGTAAATTACCTGAAAAACCACGATCTAAACGAGGATATTTAAAATAACCAGTATAATTTTTTACTCGCTTACCAAAATACACATGACTTAAGATTTTACCCTCTTCAATTGCCAAAACATATGATATGTCCTTGTTTTTCAGATGAAATGACTGTGTGGTTTCATCAAATGTAATGAGCTTCTCTGCCATGATTTCTCCTCTAGTAAAATAATATAAGTAAACTATAAATTAAGTTTACTTTTTTATTTTAAAAATTGCAAGCGCTTTCATTAATAGACGACATCGTTGTTATGTGTCATATGTCGTGATACTGACATAAAAAGTCAATCCCGGCATAACCTACCGATAATTGACTATTTTTGGTTCCTGTTATTTAAATTTACAACTCACTCAATCAAATTTTGCCTTACTTAACAAACGTCTCTCTGTAAACAATATAGCTAGGGATAACTAACCATGTTGGCCAATTTCGTGTATTTGTTGAACGTTCTACAGCTTGTACTAACGCTGTTTGTCCGATTTCTTCTGCTGGAATGTGAACGGTTGTCAGAGATGGTGTCAAGTATTTCCCAATTTCAACATCATTAAAACTAGCAACCGCAATGTGATGCTCATTTTCTGACAATACTTTCAATACACCAACAGCTAAAGGATCACTGGCAACCAAAATAGAATCTATCTTTTCTTTTGAGTTTAACAATTCATTAGTTGCAGTAACCGCATCTGCTGTCTGCCACCCTGCCAAAACAGCACGTGGCACTAAATGCTTAGATTGCATCCAACTCTTATAAGCCGCATAACGTGTGTCGTCATCAACTGATACATAATGACCACTCAAATCCATCGATTCACGTTTGCCACCGACAAATGCGATGTCCCGATAGCCCGATGTCCAAAAAGCATTTAATAATTCAAACACTTTTTCTTTTAAATCAGTGGTTACGGCATCCACACCGTCAACATGAACAAGTCGATCATCAATTAAAACTAAGTTTGGATTTTTTAAGTAGAGTTCATGGATAGCATATTTTTCGATTGCACCAACAAAAATAACAGCCGCAAATTTAGAGACATCCAACGGTTCAGACAAATTTTGTAATCGAAAAATGTGACTTACTTTGACACCCTTTTTTTCAGATGCTTCATAAATACCACGCCAAATTTTACGATAATACTCGTCTACTTGCTCTTGTTCTGCCGATAACGTGGTTACTACTGCAATTGACTTTGTCCACTTGCGATTGGTTTGCAATTTTTCGGCGTTATATGCTAATTCATCAGCAATTTGCACAACACGTTGTCGAGTGGTAACTGCTACAGATAGTGTATTATCCTCATTCAATATGCGGGAAACTGTGCCCGCTGAAACACCAGCTTTTTGGGCAATTTCTCTAATAGTCGTCATATCTCATCTCCCAATTTTATATTAAAAACTGGCACCCTGATATCTGTGTTTTAATGTACCTGTCAAGATTATCATGATCTGATTTGACCGTCACCAAAAACTTCATACTTAATGGTAGTCAACGCTGGTAATCCCATTGGTCCACGTGCATGTAATTTTTGTGTTGAAATACCAATTTCAGCCCCAAATCCAAATTCAAAACCATCTGTAAAACGACTAGATGCATTTTGATATACAACCGCCGCATCAACGTCATTCATAAATTTAACAACATTTTCAGTTGTCTCACTAATAATTGTCTCAGAATGATGTGTGGTATGCGTATTAATCCAATCAATTGCCGCGTCAGTATCTGCAACTATTTTGATACTCATGATGAGATCATTATATTCTGTATCCCAATCCAGATCTTCAGCTGGTAAAATACGTGATTCAATTTGACGACTGGCCTCATCACCACGCAGTTCAACATGAGAAGCCATTAATTTTGCTCCAATTTTGGGTAAAAATTCTACAGCAATACTTTCATGGATCAGTAGTTTTTCAGCTGAGTTACATACTGAAGGTTTTTGCGTCTTCGCATTATGAATAATACGGATAGCTTCCTCTTGATCAGCAGATGCATCAACAAAAATATGTGTATTTCCTGCACCAGTTTCAATCACTGGTACTGTCGCGTTAGCCACAACAAAATCAATAAATTTAGCTGAACCACGTGGAATCAAAACATCAATAAACGCTCTCATGTGCAACAACGTATTAACTGATTCATGGGAAGTATCCGTTATCAGTTGAATAATATCAGGATTGAGCTGATTATTAGTTAAAACTTGTCGTAAAATTTTTGCCAAAATGGCATTACTATGACTTGCTTCTTTGCCACCACGTAAAATAACCGCATTACCTGATTTTAATGTCAGTGCTGCCGCATCAACTGTCACATTTGGACGCGCTTCAAATACCATTGCTACAACACCAAGTGGTACAATTTTTTTAATAATTTTCAAATCTACATGCGTACGCCACTCATCATAAGGTCCAGCTAGTGGATCAGGCAGTTCAGCTACCGCCCGCAAGGAGTTTGCAATTTCTTGAATGGCAGCTGCATTCAATTTTAAACGTTTTTGCATTGGACCACTCAACGTTTGTTCATGTTCTGACAAATCCTTTTGATTAGCTATTATAATATCTTTTTGTTGGTTCAATAATGCCTGTGCCATTTCTTGCAATAGTGCATTACGCTTTTCAAGTGATAGCATTGCCACTTGATTCGTGACGTTTTTTGCGCGTTGACCCATTTCTTGTACACTTAATACCATATTACACTCCTTTAAATAAAGTACCCATTTTTTGCCAGCTACAACATCTAAAATCGTAGCAGGATTTTTACCATTAATTAATATCATTTGGCGTTGCTTTGAAATCAAATATTCAGCAGCATAAAGTTTTGTCGCCATGCCACCGGTTCCTAAATCTGATGAGCCACTAGCACTAGCCATTAATTCTGGCGTTACTTGCGTGACAAGTGGTATTTTTTAGCAGTTGGATTGACATAAGGGTTGTCAGTATATAACGCGTCGATATCACTTAATACAATGAGACCATCAGCGTTTGTTTCATGTGTGACAATAGCTGCTAAGCGATCATTATCACCAAATGAATGTTGATGATCTAACTCGTCAACGGCAATAACATCATTTTCGTTAATAATTGGAATCACATGTTGTGCTAGCATAGCTTCAATCGCGTCAATTGTATGCTGTAGCATCTGCTTATTATTAAAAACATCATAAGTTAATAATACTTGTCCAACATGCTGTTGATAGAAAGCAAAACTTTGATTATAGATAGCCATCAAATAACTTTGACCAATAGCTGCCAATGCTTGTTGCGCCGGTATATCTGTTGGTCTTTTCACCATTTTCATCTGTTGCAACGCGACACCAATCGCCCCTGAAGTAACAAGAATAATGTCATATCCTGATTTTTGTAATTGTGTCAGTGTTTGTGACAAACGATTAATCACTGGATATTTAATCTCACCTGATGCATCAACAATCGTGCTAGTACCGACCTTAATCACTATACGGCGCCAATCATTGGCAGCACTACTTTTTCTGACACTACCTGCATAATTTTTCTTCCAAATTCTCTATGACATTAATGTCAATTCATTATTAAAAAACGTGACATAAACTGGTGTTTAATGATTCCCTCATTTAATATCCATTATTATATCATGAAAAGTACGCCTATAAACAAGAGACAATTTCATTTAAATCATTCCTTTTATTACAATTATTTATCATATTGGTTCAAAAAAGATTGGATTTTATAACGGTATTCAATGGGGTGATCGTGGAAAGTTTGCACATGTTCTGATCCCGCACCAATCCATAACTGTTTTGGTGCGTTTAGGGCATGATATAAAGAATAGACCATTTTAGTCGGCACGAAAGTATCCGCACTACCATGTATAAAAAATGTTGGTCGCGAACTTTTAGCCACTTGTTTTAACGGACTTGCTTCCCCATAAAAATAGCCTGCACGGACTTTTGAAATGCCTGAAGTAATATTAACAAGTGGGAACCAAGGTAAATTATACATATTACCCGCTTCATGTTTTGTTTCTTCTAATAGACTTGTATATGACGAGTCAGCAATAATTGCCTTAACTTGTGACGGCAAATCTGATTCCCCCGAAACTGATAAGACAGTCGCAGCACCCATGCTCATACCATACATGATAATATCTGAATTTTTGCCATTAGTCTCAATAATTTGGTTTAACCATTGACTATAATCACGTCGATCAAGCCAACCATAACCGATGATGTTTCCTTGTGAATCACCATGTGCACGATTATCTGGGATGAGAACATTATAGCCAAGATCATGAAAAAGTTCACCATAAATAGCCATAGTTGTTTTATTATTATGCCAACCATGTGCCAAAATGGCCGTTTTATTTGTTTTTTGTCTGCGGCCACATACCATGCGTCTAACTTTAACCCATCTTTGGTTGTTTCATGCCATGTTTGTTTGTCTCGTGCTAAAAATTTATGCTCATATTGGTAGAGCGGATTAGTTTTTGTGCGCAAGACGTCTGGTTGATTGGCTTTTGGATCACGTACTTGAGCAACATGAAAAAAATACATGCCTGCCACAAGTAAAATCATAGCAATGATTATAATAACGCAAATCACCCATTTGACTAAGTTGTGCATATTCGTTTACCCCTTAAAATAATAATTTTACACCACCTCAAGAATTGTAGCAACAAAACCGACTGCCGACTATCATTATAAAAATTTCATTTCATTGCAATTGTCAAACCATAAATAATGGTATACTTAAAAGAAAATAAAAAGGATAACTTATGACTTATTCACAAAACTGGGATTTGGATAGTATTTACCCTGGCGGTATCAATTCACCTCAACTAGCACAAAAATATCAATTGGTTGGCGACCAGATTAAAAATTTTGACAAACAAGTTATGTCATCTGAACCAACATCAGAAAAAATTGCTGATCTGGCTGATTTAGCACAAACTATTGGCTCAGGTTTAGGTACTATCAGTATTTTTATCAACGGTTTAGCATCTGTCGACTATGGTAACAGCGTCTATGGCCCACAGTTTAATAAACTCGGTAAACTATTTGTTGACTTCTCAGTACCCTTGAATAAATTTCAAAAATTACTCTTATCCTTAGATGAGTCGTCATTCGCACAAGCGCTCACATCACCTCGTCTTGAACAAATTGCTTTTTACCTCACAGAATTACGAACTGATGCCAAACGACTACTCGATGATGCAACTGAAGCTTTAATTAATCAATTTGACTTAGACGGTCAACAAGCTTGGTCACAGCATTACGATACTATTTCTGCCTCTCTATCAATGAACTACACTGATTCTGAAGACAGTAAAACCCGTCATATTTCCGCTGGACAAGCCCTAAACATGTTGGATGGTGAACCCAATAACGACACGCGTGCTAATATCATGAGCAACTATGAAAAAATGTGGGGAAATGCTGAAAATTTAACGGCCGACACACTCAATCATTTAGCTGGTTTTCGTTTAACAAATCAAAATGCCCATGGTCGGCAATCCCATTTGGAACAACCGCTTGAAATGAATCGTATGTCTCAAGCCACTTTAGACACAATGTGGCGTGTTGTTGACGCTAACAAATCTATGTTTAAACCTTACTTTGACCGTAAGAAACAGTTACTTGGTTTAAAAGAAATGGGTTGGCAAGATCAGGTTGCTCCGTTAACACATATTGGTGATTATCAGCCAAAAGAAGTATCATACGATGATGCTGCAGCCTTCATCATTGAACAATTTGGCAAGTTTTCACCAAAAATGGCCAAATTTGCTAGAAAGGCCTTTGAAAATAACTGGATTGAATCAGAAAATCGACCAGGTAAGCAGCCTGGAGGCTATATGGAATCTGTCCCTGATTTACATGAATCTCGTATTTTCTTAACTTACACAGGTTCTGTTAATGATGCTGCGACTATTGCTCATGAACTTGGTCATGCTTTCCATTCAGCACAATTAACTGATTTACCGTTATGGCGAGACGCTTATGCAATGAACGTTGCGGAAACTGCTTCAACGTTTGCTGAACTCATTGTCAATGATGCTAATGTTTCCGGTGCTAAATCTGACGCCGAAAAATTAGTATTACTTGATGCCAAAATGACAAATCCGATTGCCATGTTTTTAAATATACACGCACGTTTTTTGTTTGAAGATGCTTTTTACACTGAACGCAAAAATGGTGTTGTAACACCACAACGATTGAACGAACTCATGAACGAAGCACAAAAAAATGCGTTTGATGGTATTCTTGATGTGCGCCATCCACATTTTTGGTCCTCTAAACTTCACTTTTTCATTGATTCTGTGCCTTTTTATAACTTTCCATACACATTTGGTTATTTATTTTCAGCGGGCATATATGCCCAAGCACAAAAAGATGGTGCTGGCTTTGAAGATAAATATATTGCTTTGCTTCGTGATACAGCAAATATGACATCTGAGGCACTGGCTCAAAAGCATCTCAATGTTGACCTCACGCAACCTGACTTTTGGCAGGCCGGTGCTGATCTCATTCAATCAGATATTAATGAATTTTTAAGCTTATCCGAACAATTTATTTAATTTTCAAACCGTAACCTAAAACGAGCTGCACAGGACACAATCACTATATTGTGTGTTGCACAGCTCGTTTTTTAAAGGTTATTTTTTATTTATACTTTTGTTCTAAATGACTCATCCAATAACCTAACCATACACCAATTGCAAACAAAAAAGTACTAATCAGCATACTCACAACTGTAAAACCTGAATAGTCAGCCACTGGTGGGATAACAATCAATAGTGTTGACACAACAACAATACCGAGAATAAAATGGTAAACTTTCGCATGAAAATTTTGTAGTAAATAATGCATAATTTTTGAAAAAAGCACGAGCGTTATTAAGCCACCTATCGCCATTGATATAAAAACACTAAGATCAACACTTTTAAATCCTTTAATCATCGGATCAAATAATCCCAGATAAAGTAATAAATTCGATGGACTCAACCCAGGCACGATAATACCTAACGCAATTAAGCCACCCGCCAATAACCACGAGAAAAAATTCACTGGCATCTCACCAAAAATTGCTGTCATATTATACAAAAATAAACCACCAAAAACTATCGTACCAACAAAAATGTACCAATCGGATCGTTGACGCCCTTCTTTAGCACTCTCTCTAAATAATGACGGTAATGTACCGACAATTGCACCTGCAAATCCCCACAAAATAATCGCTTTATAGGTTGTTAATAGATATTCTAATGGATTACTTAATAAAATAATACCTACAATGCCGCCTAGTCCTACTGGTACGAAATACCAGAAGTCGCGTTTAAAATTTTGACGCATATGTGCCATAAAATCAAGCATACGTTCATAAAGACCAAGTATGGCCGCCAAAACACCACCAGATACACCGGGTAAAATAAATCCTAAAGCAATAAAAATACCCTTGATAAAGCGTGTTAACCAATTTTTAATACTATCATTTTTCATAATTTCCTACATTCCAATTAGTTCAGGAACCCAACAGAATTTCTATATAATTAGAAATTAATTCTAGCCAAGTTCCAAAATTTTAATGCTTAAGCTACTTTTATGCATCCTTAACTGTTGTCCGCGCTTAAGGTTTAGTCACCGATAACTTTTAATTTTTGATTATAACAGATAGTCATTTCGATATTATTTAATTTTAATATCGCCATTTTGATTCTGAATAGCCAGAGCAATATCTTCCCGTTGTTTCCTTGTTAAATTCGATGATATTTCAACATCACCATTATTATTGTGCGTCAAAAAATGTGGGTAACTCTGTTGTTTCTATGACAATATCACCATTTTGATTGCGTATGTGCCCGCCAGTTTCAATTTTGCTATGTTCAACATCTACATCGCCATTTTTCAAATCAGCTTCAAGTATTTTCACCGAACTACCAGTCAACTTGAAATCATCATTATTTGACTGGACCCTTAACTTGTTAATGGTTACATTGTGTAGATTAGCCGCTGCATTTTTCACGTCAACCATTGCGTTTTGTGCTGTCACGCGAACGAGATTCACATCATCATTATTTGACCTGACATTAATTGTATTAGCATTAACATCCGACACTGTCACCTCAGAGTTTTCTTGTGTAATGCCAATTGCATTAAGATGTACATGACTGGGTACGGTAATCGTCAATCTTGGCGAATTGTCATGATACAATTCACGCCAGTCAAAGTTGAAAATAGAATGATCACCTGTTGGCTTTTCTATTTTCAACTCACCATTTGAAAAACTAATTTTTGCTTTATTTTCACTTTCAGCTTGCGTCTCTGTTACCGAAAACGTTTCTCCTCGCTGAACATAGATGTCCGTATCTGTAGCGTCTATCGCAATTTTTTGAATATCTTGTGTATTTCTAGGTAACTGCTGAGATAAATCATAATCTTTAACAGATTCTCTTTTTTGATAAGAGAATCCATTATGCCAAATAACCCTTCCCGGTTTTTCAATCAACATTGTTGAAGTTGCCATGGCAACCCCAACTACCAATAAGGACCAACCAATAATCGTTTTACGCTTCATAATTTGCTCCTTTTTTATAAATCGCCGACCAATGGCTTTAATTAAGTTGATTAGGCCATTAAAGCACGCACGCATAAATGATACCATCAGTGGTCCAATTAATAATAGAACCCCAATTGCAGCGATTCCGACACCAATGAAGAAAATACCACCACTCAGTGAGTTAAACACAATTGCAACACCGGTAATAATACTAACTATCGCTGTTATGAGTATTGCCACGACAATTGAAATTATCGTCAATACCATACCAAATACAGTGGCTAATGCTGAAACTAATAATGCTACCATTATCAAGGCGACCGGTAATATAACTGGTGATGCCAACAACCCCAAAATAACCACCCAAATCATACGCAATTGTTGTTTTGGCTTAATCTCTGATTCATCATCAGCATCCATATAAAAATCAGCAATTAAACGACGTGCAAATTGTTTTGGTGTCCCAAATTGTTTACGTGCAGCTGAATTACTTAAATTAGCCTCAGTAAAGTATTCATCATAGTATGCCATCGTTTCGTCACGTTCATCACGTGGCAATGCATGTAAGTGCGCCTCTAATTCATTTAAGTAACTCATATTTATTCTCCTAAAATTGCGTTAATACCTGCGGAAAAATCTTGCCAAGCATTTTTAATTTCTCTCAAATGTTCACGACCATTATCAGTTAATTGATAATATTTTCGCGTGCGTCCTTCAAAAGGTTCACTGTAGGTGGTTAGCTCGCCACCCTTTTCCAACCGACGTAAAACAGGATACATCGTTGATTCTGAAACAATCACATGTTGTTTTACTTTTTTAGTCAGTGCATAACCGTATAAGTCTTGCTTATCTAAAATAGCCAAAACCGTGCCATCAAGTAACACTGTTGGTGTTTGTATCATCATATTATAACCTCTTGTATACTATTTTCAATATAGTATATATTATACGCAAAATAGTATTGTTTTTCAACAAAAAAACAGCAATTATAATTGCTGCCAATACTTTAATACATTCTCAATATTCGAACTGTCACTAATCATACTAATCACTGCAGCACCATCAACATCTGTTGCTAACACTGTCGCTAAATTATCCTGACTAATACCACCAATCGCAACCGTTGGCCAGCGACTTTGTTCGACTAATCTCTCAAGCGCTATCAAACCAATTGCTGGTTTAGCATCTGCTTTACTTTTAGTTTCAAATACTGGTCCAATACCAATATTATCAATACCAGAAAGTAATGAAATACGTTCATACTCTGCTTGAGTAGATACTGACACACCAACAAACATGCCATGACTTGCTACAATGTTAGCCGCAATATTACCATCTCCCTGCCCAAAGTGCACCCCATCTGCGTGCACAATATGCGCTAAAACAATATCATCATCTATAACAAAGGGCACGTGATAGGCTGAGGTAAGCTCTCGCACTCGTTGTGCTACACGTAATTTATTAGCGCCAACCAAGGACCCAAAACCTTTTTCACGGTATTGAAACAAGGTAATACCGTTGCTCAACGCCTCCTCCAGTACTTTGTAAAACATGCGTTCATCTGTCACATTTTGCGTGCCTAGTATAAAGTATCGTGCTAACATTGCGCGATTAAATATCATTTATAACCTCCGGTTGATTTTCTGTTGTAATAACTGCCAGATGATTTAATGGGCCATGGCCATGGCCCACTTGTATCCCATCTCGAATAGTTGCATCAACATAAGCTTTGCTTTTTATAACAGCAGTTTTCATATCCAATCCGAGCGTCAATTGTGCTGTGATAGCAGCCGAAAGTGTGTCACCTGTTCCATGGGTTCTTTCAGTGTCAACTCGCTGACTTTTCAACCAAAAATGACGCCCATCAGCAAGTAACACAAAATCATACACCGCTAGTTCACTACCATGACCACCCTTGAGTAGGACATTTTTAGCACCCAATAATTGTAATTTATATGCTGCTATTTTGACATCTTCATGTGTTTGAATTGTCATTTCTGTTAGCACTTCAGCCTCTGGTATATTTGGTGTCACCATAGTCGCAAGTGGTAATAATTGCGTTTTTAATGCCAAAATTGCCTCATCACGCAATAGCTTTGCTCCGCCTTTGGCGACCATAACAGGATCTAAAATATAGCTGCCAAAATTATAGGTTTGTAGCGCTTTTGCAACAGTGTTCACAGTTTGAGCGTCACCTAACATACCCGTTTTGACTGCAGAAATAGACAAATCATCAGCAATTGACTGTATCTGTTGTGTAATGACTGTAGGTGGTATCATTTGAACTTCTTGAACACCACGCGTATTCTGTGCAGTAACGGATACAATGACATTACCGCCATAGACACCTTGTGCCATAAATGTTTTCAAATCAGCCGAAACGCCAGCACCACCGCTAGAATCCGTCCCAGCAATTGTCAAAGCTTGCGGTGTGTCATTAATCATGAATCCCACCACCATTAATAAATGCATCAAGTTCGTTTTCTGATAACAAGTAGAGTTCATCTAATAACTGATTAACAAAATAACCAGGTGTTTTTACTTTTTTACTTGCTTTTACGCCAGCTAATTTCATTGTTGCCATCGCTCTCATTGTATTCTCAATTGAGATACCATCACCATTATAGGTACCAATTAAAGCAGAAAGTGCATCACCTGTCCCAACATTTGTTGCCAAAAGGGGCACATCAACGTCAATCGTTAGCGTTGTGTGGCCATCACTAATAACATCTTGTTTACCACTTAAAGCAATAATTGCACCTGTCTTTTCGGCTGCCAATAATGCAATTTTTCTAACATCCCCATTACCAGTTGCATCAATCCCTTGACTGGAAAAATCAACACCAGCAAACCAAGCAATTTCAGCTGCATTGCCGCGAATAATATCAATTTGTGCATCTGCCATAAGTGCTACCACTGGCAAGCTTCGTGAGGGTATACCCACTGCCACTGGATCCAAAACGACAACTTTACCGGCTTGATTTGCTAATTGCGCTAGCTTAATGGTTTCAAGTAATTCCGAACGCCGCCATGTACCGCTGTTGATAACCACAGCATCACTTGCAGCAACTAAATCTGGAAATT
>AEMJ01000452.1 GCA_000166735.2 Leuconostoc inhae KCTC 3774
ACTCAGCAGACTTTGCACTTGTAACTGATTCGAGTGATTTAGAGATTCAAGGGCAGGGCGGTGTTATTACAGGATGGGTGACAATTAAAAGTGACAAAACTTACCATGATGGTTTACGCCGTGAAATGATTCATGCTGGTGGCGGGTTAAGGGCAGCGAGTGCCATTGAAAAAATGGCCAAATTAATCATTGGTTTGCAGGAATTAGAACGTGATTGGGCAGTAAATAAAATTTATCCTGGATTTCCTGCTGGTACGAATACGATTAATCCTGCAGTAATTGAGGGCGGCCGAAATGCAGCATTTGTCGCTGACGAAGCACGTTTATGGCTAACAGTTCATTTTTATCCAAATGAAACCTACCAATCTGTTACACAAGAAATTGAATCATTTGTCACTCGATTATCAGAAGCAGATCCATGGTTGCGCGATCATTTACCCACCTTCGAATGGGGTGGTCACTCAATGATT
>AEMJ01000451.1 GCA_000166735.2 Leuconostoc inhae KCTC 3774
CTCCTTCCATTTATCATTACTTTTTAGAAAATAACGCCACTTTCCAAAATAATATTTGCATATGGCGTGGTTTCCCCTGTTCTAATAAATGCTTTACTTTCTTTAATATTCTTCTTTAGATCATTGTGAGAAATAAATTCAATGCTGACATCACCATCGAATCGTCTATTAATTTGTTCCAAAATATCAGGATTCTTTACTTTAATTTCTTCAGCTAAATAAATTTTTTGCACTTCTAACTCCAACAATATGACATCCAGCACCTCCATAAAACTCGGTATCCCGCTTTTTACAGATAAATCAATTTTATCTACGCCTTCTGGGACAGGTGTTCCTGCGTCTCCCACTGCTAACCAATCCATGTGTCCCATGTCAGCTACTCTCGCAGAAATATTTGAATTCATAATACCTATCTTTTTCATGATAAGCTCTCCTTTTAAATTTGGTAAAACGTTTTACTTTTTGTTCAAAAAAAGAGGCCTTTTAATTAATATTTTGTAAGCGCTTCCATATCTATAAATTAGACCCTTTTATTTACTTTGTCAAGTTATATTTTGATAGTTTATTTAATATCTCATATTATTTACAATTAACCCTAAACCTAAACCCTCATTAAATCGGCATTTTGTCCCAATATTGCAAGTTATTATTGATCAAACATCAAGTTAGTTCTCCCGTTAAAACTAACTGATCTGTCTTTAACATACAAATCCCTCAATGTTATGGGCTAACATCATGACATGGACGACATGCTTTTATAATTTAACTGACCCAGTCGACTCTCGAACAATTAATTTAACGTCAAAAAAAGCTGTTTGAAAAGGTAAATTTGGGTGATCTAACCGTCTTAATATCATATTCAAGGCCGCTTTTCCAATTTCTAGAACCGGCTGCATCACTGTAGTAAGTGTTGGAATCATAAACTCAGCATAATCTGTATCATCATACCCTGCGATAGATATATCAGCTGGTACTTTAATGTTTTGATAAGCTAATCCGCGTAATACCCCGATGGCCATTTCATCATTTAAGACAAAAGCTGCCGTTGACTCACTTTGAATTAATTGATGCACTGAAGCTAAACCACCATGTTTTGATAGTGTTGCAGTTATAATAGTAGTGGGTGATAAATTCGCTGTCGACAACGTATCCAAAAAACCAGCACGACGTTGTCTCATATTATCAGTTAATTTATTTGGTAAAATTAATGCAATTTTTCGATGACCTAATGATAATAGATGACTAGCAACTAAGCTCCCACCAGTAAATTCATTCGTTTGTACCATGTCTTGCGCATTAATATCGGCATTTTGATCAAGCACAAGGTATGGGATGTGTCTTTTTTCAAAAATTCATTCACTTCTGCACGATTTGGTATCGGTTTACCAAAAATAAGCGCCTGTGCACCACGTTCAACTAACGAATAAATCGCGTTTTGTAAGTTATCATCTGTTGAACCCAGAAAAACAAGGTTCACATCAGTAGGTGCGTTATCTTGCATACTTTGTATAATATCTGCGAAAAATGGCATACGAAAGGATGGTACAATAATACCAATTAAACGATTGTGTGTCCCCTTTAGGTTTCGCGCAGCACTATTTGGTACATATCCCAAATCATCACGTGCCTGTAATACTTTTTCTATTGTATGCTTTGAGAATCGTTGCCCTTTATTGTTTAAAATTTGAGAGACTGCTGCAATAGACACATCTGCTTTTTTAGCAACATCTTTAATTGAAGTTTTGCGCATAAACTCTATCCCTTATCGTAATGGTATACTTTAATATATCTATTGTACCTTAAAAACTACCTGAAAGCGCTTCCATTTTTAAATAAAATATGTTACACTGGCCTTTGGTTAAACGCTTTACTTAATAAATTTTCTATTCAAGAGAGGAAAAAATTATGTTCTTATTTGCTAACGTACTTGGTATTTTTGTTTTCATTGCCATCGCTGTTTTGTTTTCCCGAGATAAGAAAAACATTCAATGGCGATCTGTTGGTATCGTCCTAGCCATTGAATTAGTATTAGCTTGGTTCTTCACGCAGTTCAAAGCCGGCCAAGTTGCCGTCCAAGGTGCTGCTGATGGCTTTAACTGGCTAGTTTCTGTTGCATCACAAGGTATTGCCTTTGCATTGCCTGAGTGGTTAACATCAAATCACGGTGGCCCTAATTTCGTAACATCAGCCTTGTTACCCATTTTACTAGTTGTCCCACTATTTGATATTTTAACCTATATTGGTATCTTGCCTTGGCTAATCAAGTGGATTGGTAAAGCACTAACATTTGTTACTGGACAACCAAAATTTGAAGCATTTTTCTCTATTGAAATGATGTTTCTTGGTAACACTGAAGTTTTAGCTGTTTCTAAATCACAATTGGATCACATGTCGGCAAGCCGTAACTTCACATTGGCTATGATGTCAATGAGCTGTGTTACTTCTGCCATTATCGGTGCGTATACACAAATGGTTCCCGGCAAATATGTTTTGACAGCTATCCCACTTAACATCTTGGGTGCCATTGTCATTACTTCAATTTTAAATCCTAACAAAGTTGCCCCCGAAGATGATATCATTGTTAATATTAATGAAAAAGGAACTAAAAAAGAACCTTTCTTCTCATTCTTAGGTGATTCAATTCTGGGTGCTGGTAAGTTGATTTTAATCATCACTGCAACCGTTATTGCCTTTGTCTCATTAGCAGCCCTCATCAACCAACTATTTAGCTTAACTGGCTTGCATTGGTTAACACTTGAAAATATCTTTGGTGTTATTATGTTCCCATTTGCTTGGTTGCTTGGTTTCAACGTACACGATGCTTTCCAACTCGCACAATTCATGGGTACAAAGTTAGTAACCAATGAATTCGTCGTCATGGGTGAAGTATCAAAGTCAATCATGGCTAGTAAAGGTCTCTTTGCAAATGAACATGCACGTATTGTCTTAACTGTCTTCTTAACAAGTTTTGCCAACTTTGGTACAATTGGTATGATTATTGGCGCCTTCAAAGGATTGGTCAATAAAGAAAAGAATGATTACATTAGCGCACGCGTACCGTACATGTTATTGTCAGGTATTCTCGTTTCATTATTGTCAGCAGCAACTGCCGGATTATTCGTGTGGTAAGCAATATTACAATTTAGAAAGGTATGAACATGACACCTATTATTTTAGATATGGACCCAGGTATTGATGACGCAGTAGCGCTATCAATTGCACTGACTAACCCAGAAATCGATATCAAATTACTGACAAGTGTTGCTGGTAATGTTTCCGTTGATAAAACAACAATTAATCTCTTAAAACTCACCACATTTTTTAAACAGACACAAGTACCTGTAGCACGTGGTGCTGCTGCACCATTAAAAAAAGCGTTTGTTGATGCCTCATATATTCATGGCGCATCAGGTATGCCTGGCTATGAATTCCCAACCGTTACAACACAAGCTTTGCCCACTGATGCTGTCAGTGCCATGGCAAAAGTATTGTCAGAAGCGCCTGAACCAATGACAATTGTTGCTACTGGTTCTTATACAAATATCGCCTTGTTAATTCAAAATCATCCAGAATTAATCAGTCAAATCAAAGAATTTGTTTTGATGGGCGGTTCATTATCTGGTGGTAATGTCTCATCAGTGGCAGAATTCAATATTTTTACCGATCCTGATGCTGCTGCTGTTGTCTTTAAAAGTGGTATCCCAATTGTCATGATCGGTCTTGATGTCACATTAAAAGCATTATTATCTCTAGACACTATTGACGCCGTTGCTAATATCGGTGAGGCAGGCAATATGCTTCACAAATTAATGACAGCCTATGGTGATAGCGAACCAGGTGGCAAACCAATGCACGATGTCAACACTATTTGCTACTTACTCAACCCAGAATTTTACACCACAAAAGATTACTGGGTTGACGTCATCACTGACGGTCCAGCAGCTGGCGCAACAGTTGCTGATACACAAAATCGCTGGTCTAATGGTAAAATCAATGCCAAAGTTGCCATTAACATTGATACGCAAGCATTTGAAAAATGGTTCATTGAACAAATACCAGTGATGAACCAGTATTGTGAAGGAGCAATTTAAGATGGCATCCACAAAAATGATTTTAGATTTAGATACTGGTGTTGATGATGCATTAGCCTTGGCATTAGCGATATGTGACCCACGGGTTGATCTCATTGGTGTGATTGCCTCATATGGTAACACTTTAGTTGAAACATCAGCACAAAACACCCTCAATTTATTACATTTACTTGGTGAAAATGATGTGCCGGTCTATTTAGGAGAATCACATTCATCTACGACTGATCATTTTGATGTGATGCCTATATCAAAAGCCATCCATGGTGAGCATGGCGTGGGAAATCTCTCATTAGCAACAGCAACACGCAAAATCGAACAAACAAGTGGCATTCAATTTTTAATCGACATGGCGCATAAATATCAAGATGAATTGATTTATGTCCCAACTGGTCCTTTGACAAACATGGCAAAAGCCTTGAAAATAGATCCTGAAATATCTCATTTGATTGGTAATACCACATTAATGGGCGGTGCGTTAACAGTGCCTGGTAATGTGACGCCCTTCACTGAAGCAAATATTAATCAAGATCCCGAGGCCGCAGACCTTGTTTTCACAACACAAGAAAACTTAACGATGGTTGGCTTAGATGTCACTCTGCGTACATTGTTAACCAAAAAAGATACACAACAATGGCGTGAATTAGGGACACAAGCTGGTACTGCTTATGCTGATCTCATGGACTTCTATATTGAAGCCTATGATCGGTTAGACATCGATCATCGTGGTGCCGCCTTGCATGATCCATTGGCAGTTGCCGTAGCCATTGATCCAAGTTATGTCGTGACAATTCCCCTGAATATGCGCGTCACTTACGATAAAGATACAAAGGATTATGGCCGCACAATAGGCGATCGCGAACGGTTGCTTGAACCAACAACAACAAATGTTGCTGTTAGCGTCAACGCTAAACGATTTGTCCGTGATTTTATGGACTTTATGATTGCTGTGTTAAAAGCTTAAATAAAAAAAGGATTGCAGATTTATTTCTTGCAATCCTTTTTATGTTGAATTATTAATCATAATAACGCTTGATATCACTGCTGAAATTTAAAATCTTGATTTCAAACTGCTTAAAACATTATAGTCGCCAAAATACGACTGAAAATAAGTGTTGTTAAAATTATAGTGGCCACTTTTGCGTAACTATAGCGTTGATTAATCAGAAATACCAGTAGTATCACCCAAGTAACAATAGATATTCCTATCCATACTAAAACTGACATACTCCTTTCAGTAGAAAGAACAAATGCTTTGACTAAAACGTAGGGCACAAAATAATGTAAAATAATTGGCACATAGCCTTTAAATTGACTACGTAGACTTGGTTTTCTAACTAATAAAAAATTTGAATTGATAGTAATTCCATTACTGGCATGATTAACGAAACATAGTCAAAAAGTAAATTCAATATACTGACCATTAACAAATAAAAAGGCTTCGCAGTAAAGTCAAATACCAAACCTGCTTGTTGATGATTCGTTATTAGCGGTAAATAAGTTGGTACAAATCTAATTACTATGAATACTATAGAGAAATAAATCCAAAAATAAAGTTTTCTAGCCATAAGACAGCGTGCCATTTTTTAGAGTAAACAAGGTATCATACTTGATGCCCTCAATGTAATCATGACTAGCGACAATAACAAGTTTGTTCTTAGCTTGCAAAATTTTTAATAAATCAATAAATTGGTCAATACTATCTGTATCAAGACCTCTTGTAGGCTCATCAAGCAAAATAATACTTTGATCTTCCATAACTGCTTGTATAATTCCTAATTTTTGTCGCATACCCACCGAATATTTTGAAACCGGCTGCCTATTATTAGGATCCAACGCAAACCTTTCCATTAGCTCACACACTTTTTTTTCATCATAGTTATGATTTAGTTTAGCCAAAAATCGAAGATTAGCTAAACCAGTTTCAAATTCTAAAAAACCAGGATTTTCAATCAGTGCACCTATTTTTGCTGATTCGATTATTGTGATAGCCCCAGAATCGGGTAAAAGTACTTTAGCAATTATTTTAAATAACGTAGATTTACCAGAGCCATTGGCACCAGAAATATGTACTAATTGTCCCTCATTAACCTCGAAAGAAACATTATTTAATACTGATTTGCCTTTAAATGATTTTGCAATATGATTAACTTTAAGCATGAATTTTCTCCAATTGTAACTTATATGTTATAAATATGATGTAGTGCGCGATATATTGGATCATATAATGGACTATATTGTACCAATAGTATCTTTGTTTCCAAAAAAAGTGATAAACAAAATTACTAAGTTGAACAGCGACAATAATAATAGCTATATGCTGACCACGATATAAACTGGTTATAATCATGCCTAAAAATAAGATTATAAACGCACGCATGAGTAATATCATAATACCTATTAATACATAACCATCTTTAAACCATATATTGCCACTCAACATAAACGATCCATAATAGAAACTAAAATAAATGATTACCTCAAAAATAATTGTCTTGATCATTTGTTTTTGAATTTTTTCAGATTGCCCTCTAATTGCTACTAGAAAATTAATGGCTCTGAAATTTAATACTTGCCAAGACATTAGTAGTAACAACATTGACTGCGTGAATATGACCGAGAAATTTGAATATAGTTGCGTACGTATAATATCACTGTCCTTAGAAGTATGTAATAAGGCATTACTTGCAGATAAAAATGACATCATAACTATTGTAAAAAATAATGACCATGATATCTTGGAAAACGACATTTTTTTCATGTCATCAGCCCTCTTTTTGTTTTTCTTAATCCAAAAATAAACGATGCCCAAAGTCAAACTCATATATACCATAGTTGACAAAACAAAATAAAGATATAGCTTATTTTGGTTCCCAAAATATTGGACATTCATTTGTCCAGGTGCAATTAAAGTTGGCAAGGATACTATGTATACCATTTTTAATAAAGTACCTTGAAAGAGATGACTGACTAAAGCAGGCACAATAATTAAACTACTTCCAATTATGCCACCACTAATAATATTGATTGCATTTTTTTGATAAAAAGGCCTATTGAAAACACCAAATTAGCATATATTCCCCAACCAAATGACGATAGTAGGATAAATTTAACCGTAGAACTCAGGTTGCCATCATCAAACATTGCCACCCCTGATATGACGTTCTTAGCATCAATATTTCCCCAATCCAATGGGTGAATACTCAAACTAATTAATAGCAGTTGATACAATAGGATAACTAGTGAAAAAATAAAAGCTGTTAAAAAAGTCACAATAAGTGCTTTGGATAAAAACTTTTTGTAACTATGTCTTTGGATAAAACTATAAAAATAATTATTGTTCTTGATATAGGTAAATAATAATGACCCACTAATTGGTATCATGATTAACATAAGTATACTAACTATCTCAGAAACATTACCAAATTGAAGCATATAAAATGTATTAGATGTATTCAAAGCATTGTGTGGCAATGTATTAGCTTCAAAAATAGCCAGCAAGGTTTCTATGGTGACTATCCCTCCAAAAACAAAAAAATGGTTATTAAATAAAAAAGAACTCGTTTCGACATAATTTTCCTCATCACTAACTAAAAAAGTACGCTTGAAAGCGTACATTTTTTTAAATATTTATTGTCCTTTAGCGTTACCATCGATTAAACGTACATTATACCCATTACTATTTGGTAGAGCATCCCCGTTGAATGATGCATGATTGCGACAAACAATAGATTTCAAGTATATATTTTTCACTAACGTTTGTCAAATATATTTTATTATCATTAAGTAGGTACTTTAGACTAATTTTATTTAAGGCGGCTGACCATACTAAATATTTTAAAATAAATATTTTTTCTAACTCTACTTGCATTAAATGTTCAATCACAATTGATGCATGTCATTTGGACATCCTTTTCGACGCTTGTATATGAAGATCTTTCAGCTGCTCAGCAATTATTAATCATTGCAGAAAAATACTTAATAGATCATATAGATATAACTGAAAAAATAACATTAATGTTTAATAAAGGTTGGTATGACATTGAAGCAGGCCACATTGAAAAAGGCGAACAGCGCGTTCGCACAGCAATAAATATATATACCTCATTAGGCTACAAGAAAAAGGCGTCTGATTTAACTAGACAATTAGTACACCATATCAAAAGACAGGAAGAAAAAAAGCAAGGATACAAATCGGCTGATTCCCGTGTTATTTCGATTTATGTTTAATTTTGATTGATACCAATTACAATGAAGCATACTATCGATGACTATTGGTCACATGACATGTCATAATATTTCAAATCAGTATGCTATACTTAGTAAAATACTTGTTTTCAGAGGAACAAACTCATGTTAAAAATTATGCCAATGTCTCCTAATCATTTTCAAAAATACATGGATTTTGCAGTCAATGAATACGCCACAGAAAAGATCGCAGCTGGCACTTGGACAGCAGAAACTGCTCAAAAAAATTCACAATTAACTTATGATCGGTTATTACCAAATGGGCTTGCAACGCCAGACACTTTTTTCTACTCAATTTTCAAAAATTCAGAAATAATCGGTTATATCTGGTTCGGTACTGATAATGAGAATGCATCAACTGCGTTTATCTTTGACTTCGAAATTTATAAAACTTATCAAAAAAGCGGATTCAACATAACAGACATAAACATGCAAAAACAACTCTAATGTATAACGTGCGCGTATAAAAATATGAAAAATGATAAAAATCAACCGCACAACAGACGGTGCTGCAAAAAATAAAAGGCATAGGCTGGCGGTTTGCGAGATACGTTTTCTATTCAGATTTCAACACAGTATTGTCGGTAACGTATCAGAAGCAAGCCAAACTTGGATATACAATTCTGCCAAGGCAATCCACCTGTCTGCTGGTTCATCCCAATATTTTAATAGTGGTTACGACTACAATTCCATGAAAACATTTTACTCATATAATCCTGCTGCTAACTCATATTATGAGGTTGTTAATCGATGATTAAGGCGAAAAAATTTATTTATTTTCTTGTTCTACTAATTGTGTGTGCTTTGATCGTTGTTCTGCTAATCGAAAGTCAGAGAAATAAAAAACCTGTTACTACAACTATGTTGCCTTCTCAAAGATCTTCATCCGCAGATACCTCAAAAAATAACGAATCGAACTTATCTTCCGCTGACATTGCTTCTGAAGGAAACAATAATGTCAGTGGTGGCGGGGATTTCACTTCCTACTATGGCAAAGAACGAATCGTTAAAATATATCATTCAGATACCAAAACAGTTACACTTTTAAACGAAAATGATCCTATGACAGCTGACCAAAAAGAACATTTAAAACAAGCAATTGCTCCTTATCAACAAAATCAAGCCGCGATTAGAGCAACCAAAAAATAACTGCAATAAATAAGAAAAGCTTACAGAAAATCCGTACCATTAATCAATCATAAATACGATGTTTTTGTTTCGCAATTAATTTAAATAGTATCAATAAAAAACG
>AEMJ01000450.1 GCA_000166735.2 Leuconostoc inhae KCTC 3774
GTATAGGTAGTAGTGGATCATAACCGAGTTTACCAATGTTGTTCATCATAACAGGTACGAATGTCCAGTGAACACCAAAGATAACAAACACTTGCCAAAACGCACCCATAAGCGCACCCGCCACTGCTGGTGCAAAAATTATAAATAGCAGATATACCATTTGACAATAACGTACCAACACTAGCCCCTAGTGGTCCAACGACAATCAGCGTTAAGGGTGCCATAATAATTAACAAAAATAGTGGCGTAAATATATTACGAATTGCTTCTGGAAATAGCTTGTCCAGTACGGGCTGAATATAAGACATCACCCATACCGCTAACAATATCGGAATAACACTAGACGTATACGTGGTTGGAATAACCGGTATATTAAAGAAGTCGATTGTCTGTGAATTACCCGTTATAGCAACAAGCGTCGGATAAACCAGTGCCGTTGCTAAAGCAACTGCCACAAACTGATTCACTTTAAGGCTCTTAGCTGCCGTAAATGCTAATAATATTGGTAAAAAAGTAGAAGAACCCATCGCCTGCCGCATACCAAATTTGATAAGCGCCACTTTTTTCAGTTAACCAACCTAGGGCTAACAGTAAAGCTAACAACCCTTTTAAAATACCTGC
>AEMJ01000449.1 GCA_000166735.2 Leuconostoc inhae KCTC 3774
AGTTTCCTTGTCGGAACGCTTTAATTTAGCAAATGATATAAATCAATCTGATATTAAGTTAGCTTGTGATAGTATTTTAGCACAGTATGAAACGTTACCTTGGTTATTTAAAAATCAGCACAAACCGGTGATTTTGTTAGGTGGTGCTAATCGGTCATTAGCACGCATGGGGCGTACAGCCTTGGGTATAATGTCGGTAGATCATTTTCATGGTTTTAGTATGACGATTGAGCGCGTGGCAGCTATTTTTGAGACGATTCGCTACATGACAAGATTGCAACGGGAACACATTGCTGGTTTAGAAGTAACAAGAGCTGACATTATCATTAGTGGTTTGTTACCATTATTAAATTTGATGTATACGATTAATGCACCAAGAGTAATTTTCTCAGAAAGTGGCGTACGGGAAGGCTTAATTGCCGAAACTATAAAAACAATGGCTAAAAAATACTATGAGTTGACGCCAGATGAACGTTTGGCGTTTTTGAATTTAACTGATCAGGCAAAAACAGAATTACAAGCTAATCAAAGTGACAGTAATGCACAAATTGTT
>AEMJ01000448.1 GCA_000166735.2 Leuconostoc inhae KCTC 3774
AACATTCTTTTTTAAACCTTAAAAACCGCCAATTGTCCAATTCTTTTTGCAGCTTCCACGAGACGCTCTTCTTCAATTGTTAATCCCACACGGATATAACCTTCACCTTCATCCCCAAAGCCAGACGCATCTGCTACGGCAACATTAGCCTCTGTTAACAGTAGATCAGCAAATGAAGCTGAATTATATCCCTCTGGGACCGGCATTAGTACATAAAAAGCACCCTTAGACACATAAGGTTCCCAATTGAATTCGCGTACAGCTGAAATAAAGGCATTTCGTCGCCTTTCGTATGTTTTCTGTAATGACTTAACAGCATTTTGACGTGCCTCTGTATTGCTTAATGCTTCAATTGCTGCATCTTGTATTGCTGGAAATATTGAGACAAAGAGATGGTCTTGAATCAGGTTAATCGCTTCTATCATATCTGCATTCCCGACCGCAAAACCAACACGCCAACCTGCCATGTTAAATGTTTTCGAAAGCGTATAGGTTTCAATACCAACATCTTTGGACCCTGGTGTTTGCAAAAAAGAAAGTGGTTTATGACCATCAAAACCAATCGCGCCATAGGCAAAATCTGACACAATACCAACAGTATTATGGTTCGCAAATGCAACTGTTTGTTCATAAAAATTAGATGTAGCAATGGCACCTGTTGGATTATTAGGATAATTCATGTAAAGAAACTTAGCTTTTTTTGCTGTTGTCACTGGGATTGCTGAATAGTCTATTAGAAAATCATTTTCACGCTTAAGTGGTACTGTTTCGTAATTCACACGACCTAAAGCGGCGCCAGACAAATAATCTGGGTAACCTGGATCTGGTAACAAGAGCGTATCCCCAGGATTCATCAGTGCCCAAGGTAGCTCAACTAAACCAATTTTACTACCTGCTAAAATAGCCACTTCTGTTTTGGGATCAATGGTCACACCATACTCAGTTAAGTAAAACTGAGCAATTGCTTCTTTAAATCGTAATTCGCCTCGGAATAATGAGTATTTATGATCAGCAGCCTTAGCTGTCGCGTTTTGCATAGCTTTGACAATATAATCAGGCGTTGGCAAGTCTGGATTACCCTGTCCTAAATTAATAACATCTGCACCTGCTGCAATTTTAGCATTTACTTTGGCAACGAGTGATGCGAAAAACTGTTTAGGTAATGTTTTTAGTAAATTTGATTCTTCAAATTGCATAACTTCTCCTAATAATATAACTCTGGTCGTCGATCATCAAAAACTGGTATTTGACCGCGAACCATTTTCTCATCATCAGTATCAATAGTACTAATTAACAATGTTTCTTGTGTATCCCCGGCCTGCTGGATAACACGACCCAAAGGATCAATAATCAACGAGCGACCACCAAACACATTATTTTTATCTCGACCAACGCGATTGGCTGCAACAACAAAAGTCTGATTTTCAATTGCACGTGCTTGTAACATGATTTGCCATTGTTCAATGCGCTGAATGGGCCATTCAGCAGCCACATACAAGATTTCTTGGGGCCCAACTGACATCATAGTACGCAACCATTCTGGAAAACGAATATCATA
>AEMJ01000447.1 GCA_000166735.2 Leuconostoc inhae KCTC 3774
TTGTCTCAGGATTTAGCAACTTTGTTTGCCTCATTCCAGTCACCAATTGACGAAGGCTCATTAGATGTGCCTTCACATGACTTACCTGATGTTTTAGGTCGCGAATTAACACCACTACCTGAAGCACTCAAAGAAATTTTAGCTCGCAACTAAACCGGATAAAAGGCATCCCCAATAAGATGCCTTTTTTATGTGATAACTATGCTATAATGCTTGAATGACTACCTGATAGAATCGAGGATACGACTAATATGGGAC
>AEMJ01000446.1 GCA_000166735.2 Leuconostoc inhae KCTC 3774
TACAAGCTACTGGTATTGTGATTGTTAGTTACTTAGGGTTTGATGCGATTAGTACGCTATCAGAAGAGGCTAACAATCCTAGAAAATCGGTGGGTAAGGCAATTGTATTATCAATTATTTTGATTGGTTCATTATTTGTTATTGTAACGATTTTTGCAGGATTCGTAGCGCCAAATTATAGTAAACTAAATCCGGATACTGCATTTTTAGGCATTCTTGAAAAAGTCGGTGGTAATTGGTTAGTTCATTTGGCTGAATTGACTTTGGTTTTGTCATTTGGATTAGCCGGTGGTCAAGAAGGGCAGACAGCAATATCAAGAATTTTGTACGCTATGGGCCGTGATGGTATTTTACCAAGACCGTTAGCTTATTTGCATCCACGATACAATACGCCTTGGATTTCAATCATACTTGTTGGTATCATATCTGCAGTACTTTCTTTATCTATTTCTTTAACAACAGTATCGAATTTAATTAGTTTTGGTGCACTGTTTGGCTTTCTATCACTTAATATTGCTGTTATCTGGCATTTTATATTAAAAATCCACATAAACAATGGACAACGGTTGTTAAATATCTTGTATCGCCATTGATAGGATTT
>AEMJ01000445.1 GCA_000166735.2 Leuconostoc inhae KCTC 3774
ATTACTTGCATCAAACACATCTTTGTTGGCAACCTTGGGCGCTGTTGTAATGACACCAATTTGGATTGTTGTGCTGAATATTATTGCGCATATTGGATTGTTTAATTAGTTAAAAGGAGATAAATATGTTTAGAATAACAGCCTATGGTGTTCGAAAAAACGAAATTGATTATTTTAAAAATTAAATATCTTTGACTATGAATTAAACTTAGTTACTGATAATTTAAAAAATCAAATATTATTACTGCAAAAGGTTCTGATGGCGTCTTACTGCGTGCCAATAATGACGGTTCTGAACCAATATTACGGCAGTTACGTGCTTGGGGCATTAAGTACGTGTTTACACGAACGGTTGGTTATGATCATATTGACTTAAAAGCAGCACAAACATTAGGAATTACTGTAGCACGCGTTCCTTCATATTCACCATATGCGGTAGCAGATTTGGCAATGAATTTGGGGATTACACTTGTGAGACGTACTGCTATTGCAACTTCACGTGCAGCAGTAGCAGATTTTAAAGTTGAGCCTGATTTGTTTGGTCGAGAAATTCATGATTTAACAGTCGGCATCATAGGAACTGGTCGTATTGGATTAGCTGAGGCGAAACTATATAAAGGTATGGGTGCTAAAATTATAGGATATGACATTTATGAATCGGATACTGCTAAATCAATATTGAAATTTGTTTCACAAGAAGAATTATTATCTATGTCAGATGTGGTTAGTTTACATGTGCCACATTTTCCGGGAAAGAATGATCATTTCTTTGATACTAAGTTAATTAACCAAATGAAACGAGGTGCTATTTTAATTAATACATCTCGCGCAGAAATAACAGATCAATTAGCAATTATAACTGCAATAAAAACTGGTCAACTTGGTGGATTTGGTGCTGATGTTATTTTGCATGAAAAAGAGATATTTGGTCAGCAGTTTGATGATAGTCATCTTTTAAATGACAAGGAAGTGACATCATTAATTGATCTATATCCTAAAGTGCTATTAACGCCACATATTGGATCATATACTGAAGAAGCATTGACTGATATGATAAACACTAGTTATCAAAATTTTAATGACATGCTAGTCAAAGGGTCAACAACTAATGATGTCGTCACAACACTATAACTAATGAGTGTACAAAAGATTCAGGAACGTCTGAATCTTTTTTGTGATATATTCAAGATGATGTATAAACGTGGGGAGTTTGGTGTGAAACAAATCAAAAATATACCATTATATGTAATAATTATCGGGATTGTTGTTATGGCAACGGTAATTTCGTTAGGAACAACAGGTATATTATTACAACAAGTTATTGAAAAAAATGAGCGAGAAAACATTAATTTACGGTTAAAAAGTACTGCTCAAATAGCCGCTTCAGATCCGATAATTATTCGTGGTTTGTCATTGAATGCTTCTAAAAGCGACAAAAGTTCTGTACAAATATATGCGCAACGATTGGCAAACACAGCTAATATTGATTTTGTCGTTGTAGTCAACGATGACTTGTATCGGTTGTCTCATCCAAATGACAAGCAAATTGGCAAAAAATTTAGTTCGCCACAGGATGCACGTCAAACATTACAAGGAAAAGCACATTTTTCGACTAAAGTTGGTGTGCTGGGATTGGGTTATCGTTATTTCGATCCTGTATATGATGCAAATCATGATATTATTGGTCTTGTTAGTGTGGGTTTGACAGAAGATACTATTGCACGATCTATAAAAACGGCAAGGCGTCCAATATTTGTTGGATTAACTGTAGGGTTGTTAATTGGTATCGTAGGGGCAATTTTTTTGGCTAAATGGATAAAAAATACTATTAGATATGGAACCATATGTTATTGCAAAAAATTAGTTGAAAAAATACGATTGAAAATAGCATGATGGAGGGCTTACTGGCGATAGATGATCAACAAACTATTATTGCAAAAAATATGGCAGCCGATCAATTATTACCAGGGATAGGAAATATTGGTGATCATTTACCAGTTGAGATTTTTTCAAACATTTTTTGTGGTGCCAGAAAAAAATAGTGACACTCACCCTAACCGTGTATTATTTAAAACACGTGCATATCTATACTCTGTGGCACAATTGGTTAGCCCAGCAGTCGGATCACTTTTATTATTTCGTGATATTACAGATTTTAAAGAAATTGTGGCGGAATTAGATGGTACAAAACAGTACGCACAGGCACTAAGAGCGCAGACACATGAATTTATGAATAAATTACAAGCTATTACAGGTCTGATTGAATTAAAAAATATGATGAAGTGAACAAATTGATACCACAATTAACGAGTGATTATCAACAGAATATAGGGTATATTATGGCGCGTGTTAAAATGCCTGTTATTGCCGGTTTTTTAATTGGCAAAGTAAATTACGCACATGAACATGAAATTATCTTAAATATAGGTGAATCGTCTTGTTTACCTAAGCTGGATATTTTGAGAAGAGAAGTAACAAATATTATTAAGATATTAGGGAATATTATTGATAATGCAGTTGACGCATTATCTGATAGTGATATTGCTCAGAAAAAAATCGATTTATTGTTACGATATGATGATGAGGGAGAGACGCTTGTTATTACTATTGAGGATAACGGTGCTGGTATAGCATCTGATCAATTTTCAAACATTTTAACTATTGGTTTTTCTACTAAAGGTCATGGACGAGGGTTTGGGTTAACTACTGTTAATGCAATTATTACGGATCATCAGGGCGTTTTTGATATTCAATCAACATTGAACATTGGAACTAAAGTTTATATTGAATATCCACTAAGAAGTAGGAGGTCTATGTAAATGTCGTATAGTGTTTTAATAGTTGAAGATGATCCTATGGTAGCAGATATTATTAGTCAATTTTTAAATCGATTATCTGATGTTTTATTTGAACCGATAATAGTTGTAGGATGTATAGAAGATGCTCAGGTAAAAATGAATATGGTAATAATCGATTTATTACTGGTAGACGTATATTTACCTGATGGTAAGGGAACAGACTTTTTAACTGAACAACGAAAAAAGCATAACTCAGTGGCTACGATTATGATTACAGCTGCAGATGACCGGGAAACTGTTAGACAGGCAATGATCAATGGCGTTGTAGATTATTTGATTAAGCCATTTCAAATGGAGCGGTTTAATCAAGCAATTCAAAAATTTCTGATGTTAGAAGATATGGCTTTGGGGAAAGAAAAATTATCACAACAAGATATTAATGAGTACTTCCAGGGGGAGTCACGATTAGAACACTTGGATATGAGATTACCAAAAGGTATTTCTGACGCGACACTTAAATTAATTATTACGACAATTTATACCCTTTCTGATGCTTTTTCTAATCGTATGCTATCACAAAGCGTTGCCTTATCACGAGTAACAACTAAAAAATATTTAGATTATTTGGTAGAGAATGATTTGCTGCAAGTAAAAATAACGTATCTTGAAGTGGGTAGACCATTAACGCAGTATACGGTAAATAATTTAAAAAGTGACAAATTACATCATTTAATGCAATGATTTATTTGGATTTTGTATAAAAATGACGCATGATGACATGATATAATAAGAACATTAAATTTAGAGGGTAAACTATTAATGATTATTCAACATGCCATTTTGCATATTCTTGACACAAACACTGGTAACTTGATCGCTTCTCAAGGTGAAATGCCAGTAACTGACATAGGGGTACATGATTATATTGAAAAGCTTGTTAATAAAATATATGCTGGTGATGTTAAGACGGGCACAATAACTGGAAATGATTATTTACAAACCATATTGGCAGAGAAAGATTTTCCAAAAATGACCACGGAATTAGCGATGAAGTTATTTGAAGTGGTGACAGGTAGTGACAATATTCAAGCAGGAGATTTACTAAGTTTTCAGGCAACGACTGATGATGGCCCAATTTTTGGTATGATAAAATTAAATTTTTCTCCGCGGTATGCACATGCGGTTGCGTATGTTTCGGAAAAAATGGTCAATAACTTGGTATTGAATCAAGCTGTTTTACCTGCGGCAACACAAACCGTAGATGAAGCTATTTTAATTAATATGACGACGAGTAAGTATCATTTAATTGAAAAAAAGCATCTTATTGATGGCCATCGGGTGGCATACTTTTCAGAGAAGTTTTTTGGACATTATACCGGATGTTTCAATTAAAGAAAATTTGCAAACTATTAAACGAACAATCAAAAAATGTTGCTGAAAAGTATGATGATTTGCCAGAGCATGAAGCATTTGCTACAACGCAGACAGCAATTTATGAAGCGCTAGAATCGGGTAGCATTAACACTGAGATGATTGCTGAAAAGGTTTTTTATGATAATGAGTCAGCAAAATCACTATATAGAGAACAAATTTCAAAAAAATTGCGGATAAAGAGATACCTGTAGAGAACACACAAAAATATGAGAAAAATATCGTGTTCAAAAATTCAAGTTAGATTCAGGTATTGAAATTTCTATTCCGATGGCTATTTATCAAGATAAAACTAAAGTTGAGTTTGTCAACCAGCCGAATGGGACGACATCGTTAATCATAAAAGATATTGAAACGGTATTGAATAAGTTTACGATTTAATCGTTTAATTGATATAATTAAAGATAATAACATGATGAAAGGAATATATCGAGAATATGCCATATAAAGATTCTTATGTTGCTAAAATACGTAAAATTATTGGCCATGATTTTGAACTCGTTATGCCAACAACTGATGTTGTGATTGAAAATAAAAAAGGCGAGTTATTGATGATATATAATCGTGATTTTGCCGGATGGGCTTTTCCAGGTGGGTATATTGAACCTGAGATGTCATGGCAAGAAAATGCAGCGCGTGAGGTGCTGGAAGAAGCTGGTATACACGCTGATCCTGATAAACTTAAGTTAATGGGGGCAATATCTGGTCGCAATTTTGTTGCGCGTTATCCAAATGGTGACACTGCTAAACTGTATACGAATGTTTTTCTACTAAATGACTGGCTTTCTGAAGACAATAACGTGGATGAAACAGAAATAGATGCTAAAAAATGGGTTTCACCGCAAACAATTGATCA
>AEMJ01000444.1 GCA_000166735.2 Leuconostoc inhae KCTC 3774
CGGATTGCCTATCGTTGGCGCTGTATGGGGAGCTAAAGGAATTCTATATGGTTCAATATTTAACATTGGATATCGTATTTTTCTTTATTCATATGCTTATATTAAGATGTCCGGACTAAAAATGGAGACAGCAAATATTAAAAAAATGTTTCTTAATCCTATAGTGATCGCAACCTTTGCTGGTCTTATATTGTGGTTAGTGCAAGGTTTTATGCCAACTATTACGGTAACTGATTTAACTGGTAAAATGCAAAATGTTGCTTTTTATAGAATTGATTTAACAGCATTGTGGTTAATGAAGCCGTTAACTTATCTATCTGGTTTGGCTTCACCATTAGCTTGGCTGGCAATCGGATCAACATTAGGATCAATTTCATTTACAAAGGCTTTTTCAGATAAGACATCTTGGTATTACACATTTATTAAAATTGTTGTGGTGCCTATCATTAATATTATTTTACTTATGATTCTATCAATGACGCACATTTTGCCAGTTGATCAAACAGCGCTGTCCGTTATTGTGATTATGATGGCAACACCACCAGCTACAGTCGCAGTTTCTTATGCCATTAGTTTTGATCGAGAAGC
>AEMJ01000443.1 GCA_000166735.2 Leuconostoc inhae KCTC 3774
GTCAACATGCCCTTCTGGATAAATTGCTGCCCCAATATTAAATTCACTAAATTTTTTAATATCACAAATTAAGTCTTTAGCATATGGATAATTAGCATTCACATAGTCTTTATCTGGTAAATCGCCACGCAAAGCAAGTATATTTTCGATGCCTGCTTGTCCAATTTTTGAAAGATTATCTTGTAAACTTTCTGGTGTTTGATTAACACCTGTCAAATGATGAAGTGCTGTCACACCAAAATGCGTTTGAATATATTGTGCTAGATCACGTGTCATCGTATTATCGCCTGATCCACCAGCACCATATGTCACACTAATATAATCGACGCCTAATTTTTGCGGGTCAACTTCATCGAGCGTTTGATAAAGCGATTCAATACCGCTTTCTTTTTTGGTGGAAAATTTCAAATGATAGTACTGGTGCTGATTTTGTATGGTATATTTCAGATATTTTGGTCATTTTCTCATCCTTTTAATTGTTATGCTCAAGTCGTCAAATGAGAACATAATATCATCCACTGCACCACAACCCTTCAAGAATACATTTGTTGTAATTTTATCACTATGTAAATAATACACTTTTAAGCCAGTTATCATTGCCAATCCTCTTGATTGTTTAAGAACATAGTCATTTATCTCTGTCTCTGAATCACTATGTAATTTATTGATTCGTGTTTGTAATGGCCTGTGCTATCTCATCAATATCATCAGGGCTAGTTCTGCAGC
>AEMJ01000442.1 GCA_000166735.2 Leuconostoc inhae KCTC 3774
AGGTGTTACAACATTTACGCTGTTGCGCCGCATGCTGTTTTCAGATCAAGCGGTCAACAGACTGACTGAATCGGCCATTCAACAAGTAATTATAACAAACACTATTGAAGTGCCAGTTGCAAAGCAGTTTAATAAGTTAATACAAATATCTGTTGCAGCACCGTTTGCTGAAACTATTCGCCGTGTTAATGCATTTGAAAGCATAGAAAACATTATGAAGAGCCCGGATAATTTGGATGTGATGTTATGAAAAGTATTAATGTGAAGCCTTTTCTATCACCAGAGTGGTGTATTTCTGGTGAATCGTTTTTGACTACGCAATTTGGCGCATGCATCGAATTGCAAACAACCGATGTTGCAAAAATACAATTGGCGTTTAAAACAAGCAATCAGGTAGTATCTTTTGCTGTCAAAATTAATGAAGAAGATTGGCAAACGTTGCCAGTGGTAGAACAACAATTAACAGTTGCAATACCAACTAAACTAGCGCATATACGAATCATGTTACGTTCAGTTAATTCTAACAGTATGTCCTTGTGGCAACAAAAAATCATCTTATCAACCATGTTGATTGATGGTGGTGAGGTAGCACCAGTTGTGTATGATGTACCCTATGTAACATTTGTTGGGGACTC
>AEMJ01000441.1 GCA_000166735.2 Leuconostoc inhae KCTC 3774
TTTCCATCATTAGACTCACTTTCAGTTTTTGTGTTAGAAAGTGAATCGCTTTTGCTAAGCGCCACACCACCGTCGTTTTGAGCAATGGTCGAATTCAATAGATCATTATCAATATAAATAATATTTTTTACCATATTTATTTTTATTCTCCTACAACTTTTTAACGTGAACGCTTGGCACGTATGTACGCGCTCTGTGAGTGCTTTGATTTTGCAATGAGTGATAGTTAAATGTTTTCTAAATATGACAATTATTTTTTTCTGAACCCCATTTTGATTATTAGAACGGTCAAGAACATTAAATATGCTTTTCATGTCCTCAGGAGAGTTAGACATAACAAAA
>AEMJ01000440.1 GCA_000166735.2 Leuconostoc inhae KCTC 3774
ATTATTATCTTGGTATATTATACAATTAATGTATCACATCGTCAAACACTTTATGCCATATTTGTTTTACATTTGTTATGTATGTGCTTTATATTTGTATATGATAAAAAGTATATTGTTATGGAGAATAATTATGATCACGAATGAAGAATTTGGTACACAAATCAAGAAGATAAGAGAAAACAAACACTTTACTGTTCGCCAAACAGCATTACAAGGTGGCTTTTCTTCGGCCTACTTGTCACAAATTGAAAATGGTAAAAAAATATTCCCAAAATTGCAACTTTGTATAAAATTGCTAAGGGTTTACGTATATCACAAGATGACATTTTAATGCTTGCCGGTATTACTCATCTCGAAGATACACCAACAAATGCAAACGTAGATCTTGGTGAACAACTTGAAAATAATGAATTACTTTTA
>AEMJ01000439.1 GCA_000166735.2 Leuconostoc inhae KCTC 3774
TAATGGTATGATGTGATATATAGTATTTAGGATCATAAGCAAACGTATACTAAAATACCGGACAGATTTTCTTCTGTCCGGTATTTTAGTATGTCTGGTTATTTTTTAACTTTTGCGTTAACACGCTGTGCTTGTTTTAAAGTATTTTGTCATAACCGAGCTAACAGTTCCCCAATAGAAAAAATTAGAGAGCCAACAATAATGAAAATAAAATCAAAAGGATAGTGAATCCAATTTTGACCATTAAATTCTTTTGATCCGATGTAAGACATGATAGAAATAAAAATCAAGTAACCAATCATCCAAAAGCTACCTTTGAAAGCACGTTTCGTTTTGTTAAAACCGTTACGCCATTCGTAGTAAAATAAAAGGTAAGCCTAGTAGAATGACTAGGATGACTTCTATCGTTGTTGGCCACATCGCCCAGTAAGTAGCCAGGGATGCAAGAACAAAAGATAAAGGTGCCATGTAATTGAGTAGCTTGCCGCGGAAAGGGCGTGTAAATTCAGGCGCCATTTGCCGCAATGAGACGGCAGTTACCGGGCCAGTTAAGTAAGCAATTAGTGTAGACGTTGAAATCACACTGGCAAGAGTGCCCCAAGACCTGAAGATAGATACCATGAGCATACTCAAAATTGCGTTGACAACCATAG
>AEMJ01000438.1 GCA_000166735.2 Leuconostoc inhae KCTC 3774
CTTAAAAATCTGCTTGTAAATTGTTTTGTCTAACATCTGTTTTTCCCCTTTATACTATATAATGCATTGTAGAAAAACAAATATAAAAAGTCAAATAGAATTCTTGTTTTTAACAACATTCATTACAAATAAAATAAATATTGAAATAGTGAACTAAATATATCAGTCGTTTACCACGTTAAATTAAAATAAAATAACTATCCTAAAAATTTAAAAATAAAGTAATAACAGATAACTTAAAGGCTCCAACAAATTGAAATAGTAGTTTATTGTTAGTTCGTCGTAATCAAAGAATTGCCTAACGTACTTACTGATAACGCATCACAAAATGACGTGTCTCTTCGTAACATTTTTGAGCTAATGACGTTTGGTAATTAAACTGATACTCATGTGTCACTTCTTTTTGAACGTGATTGAAAAACAAACTCGTAACCGGTACGTGCAAGTATTGTAACCGTTTTTCAAATGCTAATCCTTGTTCTTGAAAGGAATACGCATTGCCATCCGTTATATAGGTTGGCGGAAATTGACTCGTAATTTGTTTCACTAGTGATGCTTGTTGCAATGTGTACGATTCCCGCCAGTTTCTGTCTCCCAACTCACTCCATGCAACAGTATTGATAAACCATCTCATGAACAAGGACTTTGATTGTTGATTAGTTACCTGTTGTAAATCGAGCGGCCCACAATATGAGATTGTTCCTTTAATTTGACCATTTTCTAACTCGGCTGGCATTGCCATCTCTTTAGCATAACGTGCGTTTGTTTGAATGGCTGCGTATTGCAATGCAATCTGTGCACCCGCTGAATCACCGCCAAACATAACACGTGAGAGATTTAATTTTTGTTGATACTTGGGCGTCATTTTCAAAAATTTTATAGCATCATTGACTTGTCGCACTTGACTCGGATATATAGCTGATGGTGCAGTTTGGTAATTGATACTAACAACAGCAACATGTGTATCGTTAACTAATTTCGTGGCAAACTCACTTAGCCCTGATTTATCGCCAGCAACGTAGCCACCACCATGTACCCATATCAAAGTCGTTACTGGTTTTGTTTCCTTTTTAGGTGTATAAATATCTAACGTATTATTTTTGACCGTGGATTCATAGCGCACATCACTTTTAACTGTCACATTTTTCTTTGCTTGTTCAAACACTGACTTATCAGTAATTTTGACAGGACCATTAAACATACGTCCGATAACATAGGCACTAGGCCACGGAGACACAGTAAAAGCTATTGTCACAATAATAATCACAGTACTTAATAAGATGACACACCATTTTAAATATTTTTTAATTTTTTGAAACATACACTTTCCTTTTTTAATAAAATAATTATTGCTGCAAGCATTATACTTTACCCAAACTTAATCAGCACGACACCTAAAATCATGAACAAAATGCCACCGATTTGTATACGAGTTACCTGCTGTTTTGGCGATTGCCATAAGCCAAATTGTGATACAACCATTGATCCTAATATAGATCCAGTCAGGCCTAATGTAACAGTCATACCAGCACCAACTTTGGGAACTAAAAAGGTTGTTGAAAAGACAAACAAACTGCCTAAAATACCACCAATGAACAACCAAAATGGTTTAGTTTTAAGTGGTACTGCCTTGGCTAATGAATGCGGCTCTCTTACCAAAATAAATATTAAAATAATAACAGTGCCAATTATAAATGAAATAACGGCACTAGCTACTGCTGATCCAAGTAAATAACCTAAACGGCCATTGATAGCTTGTTGAATTGCGGATAATGCACCAACAAACACGCCCCAAATACGCCACATATTTAATATTGCTGTTGTTTGCGTTGCACCCGTTGTCGAGAATTTGTTTACTACTTTTTTATTGGCCAGTACAACGGCAATATAAATACCAATAAACAAAATAAATACACCAATTATTTTTATTAAAGATATAGGCACTTGTTCGACACCAAAGAGGCCCAGACTGTCAATAATAACACCCATAAAAACCTGCCCCACAATAGGCAAAATGATTGTTTGAATCGCACCTATTTTGGGAAACATTAAAATATTAGAAGTCAAATAAACGACACCTATGACGCCGCCAAACCAAATCCACCAAGGGTTAGTGGCAGCAATATAAGTCATGTTTGCAACGTGTTGCCCACTAACAAAATAAATAACTGCCAAAAATATTGTCCCAATAGTAAAAGAAATAAGGCTCGAAATGAATGGTGATTTTACGCTATCGCCTAATCTAGCATTAATCGGACTTTGATTAGCCAAAATAAAACCAGCAAATAAACCAAGAAAATAAAGCATATTAGTAACACTCCAAAATATAGTTAGTTGTCAATGATTGTTGAAATATTAATTACAACGAAATATTATACTATTTTAGTATAATAAAATAGTGAGTCTTTGGCAACTTTTATCATATTGTTCAAAAAAATTGCAGGAACATTCACATTGTGATAAAATAACGCGTATAGACGGTCTGCCTAACATTCAGACTAAACCAGCTAATTTGTGATGCATATAAATATTTCCCCAACGTAATAATACCATTATTTGATAGCGTGTTTGGTTGCAAACTATATAAGTGTGCTACTAAACTTACTATTTTAAATCAACCGAAAGATAGGATATTCTGATGTCTCAAATCAATGCAAGTATTGCTGTTCAGGTATTACCTATGACCGCCAACAAATCAGAAGTAATTCGTATTGTTGACCATGTTATTGCCTATATCGATCACTCCGGTGTAAATTACCAAGTGGGTGCTTTTGAATCAACTTTGGAAGGCGATTATAACCAACTTATGGACATTTTAAAAGCCTTGCCCCTTGTCGCGGCAGAAATAACAGATATTCCAGTCATGGTATATAGTAAAATCAATATGACGCCAAACGGGGATGTTTTAACAATTGCACAAAAAACAGATAAATATCTTTCAAAATAAGTTTCTGTTTGCTCATCATTCACCAATTTTGAACATATTCCAATACAACCATAAATTGTTATTTATCCTTTCTAAGTAGCCCGAAACCGATATTTTATCCTTAGGTGCTACCTATTTAATTTGAATGTCTTTGATATTCTCGGATAATAGCTTATGCATTTTTGGGCTGAGTAACAACCGTTATCAATTTTTCAATGGTAATATAGTTCGATAAATCACCCAATTCAACTTCTACTGCCAAACTAGCAGTTTTGTTTCTTTTGAAATTTTAGTCATAAAAACCCGCAAAGTTGTATTTATGACTTTGCGGGTACAGTTTATTTTTGAAATAGTTTCCTTGCTACTTAATTTTCGTCTTTATCTAATGCTGCTTGTGCTAGAAGATTTAAATAATTAAATGGTCGATCAAACCAGGGTTGAAATAGCATATCTACAAAAGCGAGATCAGTTAGGGTCATACGATTTTGAATCGCTACCGACGCTGTATTAGCGGATTGCGAAATATCGTATTTACTTTGCAGCTGAACACCTAAAATACGTTGAGTGCCCTTTTCCCAAGTAATAGTCATCAATACTGGTTCAGTAGACGACATAAATTCAGGTCGAAAATTGTCGGTCATGGTCAAGCTATTAGCATCAAGTCCTAATTCTTTTGCGTGAGACGCAGTCAAACCTGAAGATGCCATGTTTAAATCATACAACTTCAAACCAGAAGTAGATTGCGTGCCCATATATTTAATGGTTGGGCTTACCAAATTATAACCAATCAATGTGCCTTGGCGTACTGCATTAGTTGCCAAAGGAATATAGGCATTTTCACCAGTGGGATTATAATGAACAGCTACTGAATCTCCTGCAGCAAAAACATCTGGATCACTGGTTTGCATGTAATCGTTAACAATTAAAGCGCCATTTTGAGTCATCTCAAGTTGATCTTGAAAGAGCTGTGTTGTTGGTCGAAATCCAACAGACATGACAACTAAATCAGCTGAAAAATCACCATCATCCGTTTTAATAATAATTGCTTCATCTGTGCTTTCAAATGCCTGTACTGTTTTGCCTGTTTCAACAGCAATGCCGTGGCTGGTAAATAAATGTGCGACATTTTTGGTGAATTCGTCATCAAAATAACGATTCAAAACTGTTGGTTGATTATCAATTAATGTGACTTCGCATCCTTTGACATTAAATGCCTCAACAAGTTCAGTACCAATGTAGCCGCCACCAATAATAACAACACGTTTGATACTAGAGTCATTGGCATGACGTATTAGTTCTTGCGCATGTGTATAATTTTTCGATAAAACAATCCGTTTATCATCAATACCTGGAATGGGAGGTACAACTGGCCAGGATCCAGTAGTAGCAACTAATTTATCATAGCTTTCTGTGGCCGTTTCATTTGTAACAAGATTTAAGATATCAACTGTTTTATTAGTTGTATCTACGTGTGTTACTTCATGATTCATGTGAATATTCGCACCCGCTTCTTTTAGAATTTCTGGTGACGAATAAAATAAATCTTTAATATTTTTAACTTCTCCCTGAACTGTGAGTGCAATTCCACAAGAAAGAAAAGAAACATTGTCATTTTTCTCATAAACATCCACTTCAACATCAGAATGCCGCTTTGTTATGGATTTAATTGCGGCCGTGCCAGCATGTGTTGCACCAATAATAATAACTTTCATGTTTTGTCCTCCAAGGGCAAATTACTTTTCTTGATACTTTTATTGTATAATTAATTCACATACAAAAAATTGACTTGGATCAAGAAAGAGTGAAAAATGTCACATTCTGCTTTTGCCTGTATTAAAGCGGCACCTATTTTTTCCCAACTACCCGATGTGTTGATTGAAGAACTAGTCAACATATCCATACACCAAAAAAATATGCTGCTGGCAGTTATATTTATGAGCCTGATGATGATTTGTCTGCTTTAATTATTGTTGATACTGGGAAAATTGACGTTTTAAATGTTAACGAGAATGGTCAAGAACTGCTTTTATACACGTTACATAGTCATCAAGTCGACGTCGAATCTTCTTTGTTTACCGATGCGCTTCATCATCACTTTGCTCGTGCAAAAATTGATTCAAGTGTTTGCATGATTCGCCGAACAGATTTTCAAAATTTATTACAAGAAAATCCAAAATTATCTTTACATATGTTGAATGTGTATGGTGAACGTTTAACTGAATTAGAACAGCGCCAAATTAGTTTATCATTACAAAGTGCAGATGAGCGGTTACTTAAATATCTTCATGAAATTGCTGCGATACAAATGAACAATACATTTGAATTAGCCATAACCAAAAAAGAATTAGCTGTTTCACTACATATTACACCAGAAACATTGAGTCGCTTATTTAAAAAGCTAGTTACAAACGGGACTATTATATTAGATAAACGAAAAATTATCCTGCTTTAATCATGATTTATTTGCAATTTTAAACAATAAAAAAGAACATGACATACCCAAAATCTCCAAGTAAGCTAGATTTTTTCTAACTTGCTTGGAGATTTTTGAGTGTTTCATATTTATAACTGGTCATGCACTGGTTGAAATGATTGGCGATGAATTGGCGTAATCCCTCTTTTTTAAGGCCATCTAAGTGTTCTTTGGTCCCATAACCAGCGTTATTAGCAAAACCATAGCCTGGATACATCACACTATACTCTGTCATTAAGCGATCACGTGTCACCTTAGCTATAATACTTGCAGCACCAATTGAATTACTCAACGCATCACCTTTTATCAGTGATTCTTGTGTGATTGGTATATCTAATGACATCGCATCAATTAATAGTACTTCTGGTTCCGGTGCAAGATCTTTTACTGCTTTTGTCATAGCCAGTTTGGCTGCTTGGTAAATATTAATGTCATCTATTGTGGCTGCGTCGACTATCCCAACTCCGATTGAGATAGCCTGTTCAATAATGATATGATATAACATTTCACGTTTTTTTGCTGACAACTGTTTTGAATCAATCACATCAATATGATGAAAATCAGATGGTAGAATAACTGCTGCTGCGATTACCGGGCCTGCTAATGGGCCACGGCCAACCTCATCAATCCCTGCAATATATGTCACGCCTTGATCCCAATAATGGCGTTCAAAGGAAAAGCGTCCTTGAAAAGCTTCTTCTTGCTGACGAAGTTTTGCATAATGCTTATCCCAAGATTTCAGTGCTGTTTGAACACCTATACGCGAATCTGCTCGCCACTTCAATAAACGAACATCAAATATATCGTCAATTTGTTTCAGTAAAGATCTAATGCTACTAATGGTTTCAGTCATTTGTCGCCACAATTAAATCTAAAGTAAATGTTCCGAGTTTTCCTTTGCGTAGATCATTTAATAACCGTTCACTCGCTTTTTCATAATTATCTTTAAAACCAAGTTTATTTGTAATTTCGAGTAATATTTGCACATTTTCTTGGTCAAAAATATCTTCTGTCAAATGATATCTCTCAATAATTGATTCAGGTCGATAATTTCTAAAAAATCCAATCAAAAATAACGCCGCATCATCTTTGGCAAAAATTGTATCTTTAACTGCACCTGTTAATGCTAATTTCATACCAATGACTTGATCTTCAAACTTAGGCCATAACACACCTGGTGAATCTAATAAATCTAATTTAGTTGGCGTTTTCAACCAAGCAATTTTTTTAGTCACCCCGGGACGATCTGCAGTTGGTGCGACGTTTTTCATAACTAAATGATTAAGTAAAGTTGATTTCCCGACATTTGGAATACCAGTAATCATTGCCCGAATGGGTTGATCCTGAATGCCACGGGCAGTTTGTGCTGCTTTTTTGATGCCACTGCACGTCGAGCTGCTTTTATAACCAACTGTGGTGTACGCGGATCGCGTGTATCGAGTACCAAAACAGTATGTCCTTCTGATTCAAAGCGTGCTTTCCATGCTCGAATCTGTTCAGGATCTGCTAAATCTGCCTTTGTCATAATTAACAGGCGCGGTTTTGAACCAATTAGCTTATCAACTTCTGGATTACGTGAACTTTCTGGAATTCGTGCATCAACGAGTTCAAAAATCACATCAACTAATTTTAAATTTTCGCGCATTAAGCGAAAAGCTTTAGCCATATGGCCAGGGAACCATTGTATTATTTGTGCCATGAGTATATATGTATACGCTTTCTATCGCGTGAATACATTTCCTATCTTAAATTTATGTGCTTGCAGTATGATATAGTTCCCATGCTTGATCAAAAGTTGTCATACTCATCAAGTATGTCGTATTTTCTTCCAAATATTTTGAAATTTCATCAAAATCAAAACTTTGTTTGGGAAATGTTAAATCTAAAAAAGCGTTATTCGCAAACTGCTGTATTTCGTTAGCCGAAACTGTGTTTCTGTTTGTCATTAACCAACTATAAAATGAGCGACTACTTTTTGCCATTAGCAAGACCCCCTTCAAAAATAAAACTATCTGATTTCATATCAATCACTTTCGCTCGAAAAGACATGCCTTGCGTCACCGGCAATTGCGTCATATCAATAAAAATTTGCTTCTTTTTAGGATTAATTTCCACAAACTTTGGCGCATCATAACTCGTTTTAACATATTGCAGAACCGCACTGATTGGTAATGGTAAATTGCCAATAGCTAATTTTTGTGCGGTTAAAATAACATTCCCATTTTTTGTAATTTCTGGTCGTAGCATCATACCAAACTTAAAATTTTCTCCGAGAAATTTTGCGCTACCATACATCATAATATTATTCTCAACACGAAAAGAATAGCCATTAGCATGATAATCACTCAAATAATAAGCAACTAACGCATTAACTTGTTTTTTATTGAGTGACACATCAAATGTGGCATCTGAAGTGGCAATTTTAGACCTGTGATCTGTCATTGCTGCTGGTTGTGCCGCAATATGAAATAAAAAATACCAGTTAATAAGATTATACCTAAAAGTGACCAAAATGACCAAAACCAAGGTGACTGTTTCCGTTTCAAAAATTGCGGTCTTTTTAATGTTTTATCAACCATTTTTCCTGTTCCTTTCTCATGACGTGGTACAGTTGTGTTGTCATATAATTATAACCAATATTATTTGGATGGTAATTATCTGTCTGACTAATCCATGTATTATTGACATGTGTTGCACCCATCAAAGTTGCTGTCATAGCTTGATTGCTATTTTGATCTTCAGTTGCTTTTTTAACAGCTTGTTGGCCCAATGATTGCCGCATTTTTTTGATCGATATTGACCAAACGTTAAGTCAAACGAATCAACATAGTAACTGTTTTTGTCTTGCTTAGCGGCATGGCTATTAATTGTGTTAAATCGTTGTACATCTTGGTTTAAATCTTCTCTTTGTGGAAAATGGACAAACAATGGGTTATAATTACCAAAAATAAAAATAGGTGCCTGTCGATTGTATGTTCTAATTTCATGGAAAAGCCGTGTTAATTTAGTTTGATAGGTAGCCTGTTCACTGACTACAGCAGTCGTTAAGTCCGTGGGCGTTTTTGCAAATACATTTTTTAGCAACGATTGCTGTAGATCATTCCCCCCAGAAGTCAAAACAATGACATTAGCTTGCTTAACAGCATGTTGAAATTTAGGTTGTGCAGTCAGGCGTTCCTGAATTTGATCTGATCGATCACCTGATTTACCAAAATTTGACATATTGACAGCAATATTATACTGTATTTCAATTCTTTTTGCAATGCGTCCAGAATAGCCCTGCTCTCCTTTATCATCACCAATACCTTCTGTTAAAGAGTCACCCAATGTAACTAAATTAATATGCTTTACTTTAGCTAATTTTGCTGCTTTTTGTGGTGAAGCATTTTTAACCGATGGTTGCGTTTGTTTGAGCCAAATAAATGCAATCATACCCAGTAAAATGACAATAGCGAATGTGATTAATATTTTTAAATTTTTTCTCATTATTTTCCTCTAGAAATATGTATACTCCATTGTATCAAAAATATTGGACCCACGCTAAACCACTACTTAAGTCATGCAATTTTGTGCATAAGGATTTAAAAAAGCAACCAATCATGATTGCTCTAACAGTTTTTATTTTGCTAATGCAATAATTTTTAAAATCGTATCGGTAGCCTGTGACATCACAGTCGTAGATACATATTCAAAACGACCATGCATATTCTCACCGCCAGCAAACAGATTAGGTGTTGGCAAACCGAGGAAAGTGATTTTTGAACCATCCGTACCACCACGAACAGGTTCGATAATAGGAGCAATGTTTAGCGCTAGCATCGCTTCTTTGGCCAATGATACCGATCGCATATCATCCTTTAAAATTTCACCCATATTATAATACTGGTCCTTTAGTGTGATAGTCACACGTTCTTGACCAAAATTCGTGTTGAACTGGTTCACAATATCTAATAATTTTTGCTTGCGGTTTTCAAATTTCTGACGGTCATGATCACGTATAATGTAACGTAATTGTGCTGATTCTGGATTACCTTCAATTGCCATCACATGCCAAAATCCTTCACGGCCTGTTGTATGTTCTGGACGATCGGCTTCAGGCAATTGCGCGTGAAAATCAAATGCGACTTGAATAGCATTAACCATGGTATCTTTTGCAGTACCTGGGTGAACATTGCGTCCCTGTATATCAATTATTGCGCTTGCTGCCGAAAATGTTTCCCATTCCAACTCACCAGCAGGTCCACCGTCCACCGTGTAGGCAAAATCAGCACCAAAGGCATTTGTATCAAAATTGTCTGCCCCAATACCAATTTCTTCGTCTGGACCAAAAGCAAAACGTAAATCCCCATGCAAAATATTTGGATGAGACACAAGATACTTTGCAGCAGTCACTATTTCTGCAACCCCAGCCTTGTCATCAGCACCAAGTAAAGTCGTGCCGTCTGTTGTGATCAAAGTATGTCCGACATATTTTCTCAAACTTGGAAATTCTGTTGGTTTAAGTATATAGCCACTATTTCCCAAGTTTATATTGGACTCACCATCATAATTTTCAATTATTTGTGGCTTAACATTGGTGCCATTAAAATCTGCCGTATCAACATGCGCAATAAAACCAATAGTTGGTATTTTTTTGTTGTCAGTATTACTTGCTAACTCAGCAAAAACATAGCCATCTGGCATTATACGAACATTTGTTAATCCAATAACTTGTAGTTCTTCAGCTAATTTAGACAAAAAATCGACTTCCTTAGGAGATGAAGGGACTGTTTGTGAATTTTCATCAGATCGTGTGTCAACTGCAACATATTTCAAAAAAAGTTGTGTTAGTTCTGGATATTTTTCATTTTTCATGCGTATCATATGATTTTTAGCTATTGTTATTAACAAATATTAGCAAAATTAAAATCATTTTTCCTTTCGAATTTGGCATTATTGACGTCAAAACGCCACTATTTTTAAAGATAAGTATATGGGTCCGTGTTAATACTGGTTGGAAAAACAGTGAGCGTGTTGTCATTTTCAAACCACAATTTTACTTTTTCAGACATGTGCTTATTGGCTATGGCTTCCATATGATGATCTGGATCAATGACTACAAAGTCAGCAGCTAAAATATCATGTCCAACGTGATAGTATATATCAGCTGTCACGTATGCATCAGCACCTGCAGCCTGAGCGATAGGCCAAAACTTGCCACCATCGCCACCAAGAACCGCCACTTTTTGAATCGATTGGTTTAAATCATTGGCAATAATTCGAACTGTTTTAACGCCAAACACATCGCGTATTTTTTTAGCATACGCCTGTACAGTCATACTTTCAGGCAAACACCCTATGCGTCCTAATCCTGTTTTACCATCATCATTTGGTTTTATTGGTATAGCATTTTGAATACCAATTGCTTCAGCAAGCCAATCGTTCATACCATCAACTGTACTATCTAGATTAGTATGTGTTGCGTAAACAACAATATTATGTTTAATCAAATCAGCGTACATTTTGTTTTGCGGAACACTTAAATCTAAATTTTTTGCTGGCAAAAACATAACTTCATGATGTGCCCAAATAAAATCGACATGTTGTTCAATGGCTTCTTGGACAACTGCTGGTCTGACATCAAGCACCGTCATAACACGATGAATCACTTGATGTGGGTCTCCTATTTGTAAACCAACAGGGTCTCCTGACTCAGCCAGATCTTTGGGCGCAAACGCTTCAATTTTATGAATTAAATCCTGTGCAATAATCATGAAATGGCCGCCTGAATTTGATTGTAGCGTAATTGCCATTGCCTATATGCATCTGTATCTGATTTACCTGCAGCCTTTAACTGGTTAAAAATTAGCGTAATACGTTCACTCTCTTTTTGCCATTTAGCAACAAAAGTTGCTGTTTTTCTACTCTTAAGTAAGGTCCAAATATTAAATCAAGGTCAGATAACTGTTGCTGTTGTTCCCCAACTACTGCAGCAATAATTTCATAAAAATGACTCTCTTCTTGTACAATTGTCTCAGCAATAATTTGATAGTCCTGTGCCGCTAGCCACCTTCGAACAATTTGTTCATCCGTATTTGGCTGTAATACAAGTGTCTTGAAAGTTTTTTCTTGTTTTTTACCAGCATTTAAGATGTTACTAATTAAAATGCCTCCCATACCAGCAATAGTGACCGTATCGACATTGTCCGTCTCATTGATTGCTGCTAAACCATTAGCTAGTCGTACATCGGCGTGCGCCAGAAGATGACGTTTTTTTAATTCATGATGCGCGTTATCTAGTGGCCCTTTAGCTACTTCGCCAACAATGGCATGGCTAATCTTATCATTAAGTAATAAGTTTACTGGCAGATAAGCATGATCAGAACCAATATCTGCCAATCGCGCATTTAAAGGTACAAAATCAGCAACTGCTTTTAAGCGCGGTGAAAGATGTATGCTGTCCATAGTTAAAATCCTTTAATATTAGTATATCACGATTAGATAGTTTATGATTATTTACTCATTGTGTGCTAACAAAAAAGTTAGCATTGATTTGCTAACCTGAGCACATCCTACTTACTGAAATCGTGATCTGTCATTGCTTCTTCAAATAAATGAACCACATCTGCAGCTTGTAGAGTTACATATGCTTCATGATTCAAATAACCAACCATTACGGCACTTTCAGCCATATTTTGAAAATATGTGTCATCGATAATGCCAACTTCGGGTAGTGTGGTTGGAACTTCAAGCGATTTTATCCAATTAAACGTTTCTTGGATAGCGAGTTGAGCAACCTCTTTATCAGTACCCGTTAATCCCCAGACTTGACGACCAAACTGAGCAAATCTTGGTAAAGTTTCATCAGACAATGCATGTTTCATCCATCGTGGTGTCATAATTCCCAACCCAACCCCATGTGTAATATCATAATAAGCTGATAACTCATGTTCAATAGGATGTACAGTCCAGCCATTTTGATTACCAACACTCGTTAGACCATTCAATGACATTGTTGCGGCCCACATTAATGTCGCACGTGCATCATAATTATCAGGTTCTGCTAAGGCAATCGGTGCATTTTTAATGACTGCCCGATATAATCCTTCCATAATACCTGATGTCACATCATTGGCGCCATTATCGAAATATTGCTCTGTCAAATGACTAAAAATATCAATTGATCCGGCAGCTGTTTGCCACTTTGAAACCGAGTATGTCAATTGTGGATCCAAAAATGACACTGCTGGTGTTTTTGGACCATATGTTCCTAATTTTTGATGTGTATCTGGGTTAGAAATCACTGATCCAGTATTCATCTCTGTTCCTGTCGCTGATAAGGTTAGAATATCAACTAATGGTAATTGTTCAATTGTTTGACGTTTTGCTGAATCTACTACTAATTCCCATGGATCTGCATCATAAAATTTAGAAGAAGCAATCACTTTAGCGGCATCAATTACTGATCCACCACCAACAGCCAAGATAACATCAATATCATTATTTTTTACCAATGTTTGGCCTTTACGTACGGAACTGATTTTAGGATTAGGTGAAACTTCTGACAGTTCAACAACGTTCATGTCGGATAATAAGCTCATAACACGGTCGTAAAGACCTGATTTTTTAATTGAGCCACTGCCAAAGACCAATAAAACATTATTGCCAAATTGTGCGATAGCATCGTGCAGTTCTGCCTCTAAGCGATCTTTCCCAAAACGAATCGACGTTTTATTTTGAAATTTGAAATTATTCATCATGATTATATGCAATTCCTTTCCAATTATAAGTCTATTATAACACGTCAAAAGAGTCATCTAAAGTCACGCCAAGACCACTCCTGGTTGGCACAGTCATTAATCCTTGTGCTATTTCAAATGTTTCAACTGTCATATCATGCTCAAAATAACGACTACTTTCAGATATGTCTCCCGCAAAAGTAATGTTTTGTAGACTAGCCATTGCGAGATCAACAGCTCGGCCTAAATTACTACTCAACATGCCACCTATCCATGGTTTAATGCCAGCATGACTAGCAAGTTGAATTGCTTTAAATGCCGCAGTAATGCCACCTATTTTGGCTTGTTTAATGGTAACCGCTTTGGCAGCATGCAACGCAATCATTGTATGGATATCATCTAAGCTATTAATACTTTCATCTAAACTTAAAAAATGTGGTGTCTTTTTTTGAAAAAAAGCATGATCAACAAAATCTTTTTCAGAAAATGGTTGTTCAATAAAAGTAACATTTTCAGGTAGTTGATTAAAAAAATCTGCTGTTTGTCTACTAAAGCTACTATTAGCGTCCAATGAAAATTGCTGATTAGGAAATTGATTTAATCGCTCAATTAATTTTTGTTTATCTAACAGTTGCGCATCAATCTTTATTTTAATGCGTTGATATCCCTTATCAATAGCTCGTTTAATATCACTTACATCAGCATTTACATCAAGTACAATCCCTACCGGCACACATTGCTTTGTCCCGCCAATCATTTGTGCCAAAGATCGATTTGTTAGTTTACCTACGGCATCCCAAGCCGCCATTTCAACACCAGCCTTTGCAAAAGAACCAAACGGCGTCAAACGTTCCAGCTTTTCAGCAAATTGTTGTGGTGATTCAAAGGTTAAGTTTTGAATCATTGGATTAATCATAGTGCTCACAATATCTCGGCTAACTGATTGATTTTCAAGCGTATAACTAAAGTCAGCAAAAGATTGTATTTCACCTAACCCAATTGTCTTTTTACCGGTAGCACTGTGACTAACTGTCAGTTTAACTAGTGTCAATGGGCGGTTTTTAGTGGTACTATGCGCTGTTTTAAAAGTTTGCTTTAATCTTAAAGAAATGGGTATCATTTCCAATGCTTCAATACGATACATTTTTTAATACCTCAATGACTTGTTTTGGTTGCTCCACATGCATATTATGGCCGGCATTTTCAATCACATGCTTTTGACCACTAGGTAAAAGTCTGACCATGTCATCTGCGATTTGATTAAATTTTTGATCTAACTCACCAACAAGTAATATAGTTGGTGTTTTTAATTGTGTTAGTTTGGGCCAAAAATTAACCTGTACCCCTGTTCCCATATGCTTTAAAGAATTAGCAACGTTTTGCGGTTGTTGCGCTAAGCGTTGTGCCCTAATGGCCTGACGTTGTGTTGCTACCAAGTCTTTTTGTGTTGCAAACAATGGCAATTTTTCCCAGTTTAAAACAAATTCATGAAAATCTGTCAGTATTTGTTTTATTCTTTCATTATCTGCTGCACGCCGTTTTTTCGATTTAAAGCTGAATTAAGACCAGCTGATGCACTTTCAAGAAATAATTGATTAATCAATTCATTGTGCGAAAATGCGAATCCAAGTGCTAATCTACCGCCCATTGAGTAGCCTAACAAATTAATATTGGACCAGTTATAAGTTTTTAAAATCAATTGAATATCAGCAATTTGTGCTGCCATTTCAAAACGTTTTGGATCATCAACTATATTTGCTTTTTCACCAAACCC